>DATIQP010000769.1:0-3506 GCA_035470765.1 Polyangiaceae bacterium
TGTCGAGCTTCCGGCGCGCGGTATCGCTGAAATCTCGATAGGAGGCGCTTGACGCCGGGCGTTCGGTGGGAAATGGTTCCTGTTCGACGTCCGGTTCCACGTCTCGCTGCTTGGAGCGTACGGGCCGGCCTGCCGGGGACGCTTCAAGAGTGCGGATGGATCAGCTCAGCGCGACAATCGATCGAGGGTGGGACCTCGCCCAGCGCGGCGACGCGGTCGGAGCGGCGGCTTGCGCCAAGCGCGCGCTCGAGCTCGACCCGCTCTCGCCCGAGGTCCACAACCTGCTGGGCTACAGCGCCGCCATGGGCGGGAACCCCGAGGATGCGCTCGAGCACTACAAGCAAGCGCTCGCGCTCGACGACACCTACTTCGAGGCCATGCTGAACGCCGCCGAGGTGCTCATGCACCCGCTCGGCGAGTGGGACGAAGCGCTCGTGATGTGCGACGACGCCTACGCTCTGGCCGAGACGGACGAAGAAATCGCCGACTGTGTTCTATTGAAGGTCGACGCGCTCATGAGTAAGGGCGCCATGGAGGACGCGATGCGCGCCATGCGCCTGATCCCGGATGGGCCGTTCGAGAGCCCGAACTACACGTTCTTGATCGGGCGCGCCTACTACGAGCTCGGCGATTTCGAGCGAGCGTCGCCGCTCATCGAAGAGGCGGCCCGCAAGGACCCGCTGCACGCCGACGCCCAGTACTACCTCGGCCTGGTGCGCGACGAGCGAGGCGACACGCGCGGCGCGACGGAGGCCTTCCTGCGCACGCGCGCGATCGACGTGACGCGGGAGGCGCCGGCGTGGGCCCCTTCGCCCGACGCGTTCGGCTCGCTCGTCGAGGGCTGCATCCGCAAGCTCGACGCGCTGCTCGGCCGCTACATCCGCGAAGCCGAGGTGTACGTGGTCGACGTCCCGGGTGCCGAGCTCGTCGTCGACGGCGTCGACCCGCGCGCCCTCATGATCATCGACACCGGCCCCTCCCAGGAGGAGAACGCGCCGCCGCGCTGCCGCATCTTCGTCTACCAGCGCAACGTCGAGCGCGCCGCCGGCACCGTCGAGCACCTCGAGACCGAGCTCGTACATGCGCTCGAGCGGGAGATCACCGCGGTCTTCCTCGAGCCCGACGTCGAGACGAAAAAAGAAGCCCGTCAGCTCAACTAGCCGGCGTGCAGATGGCACGCCGACATTGGCCTGCGCTGCGCTGGGCTTAGCGCCAGACCCCCAAGCTGAGGCCCCAGTTGGTGTAGCGGGGCGCGAGATCGGTGGCAAAGCTGATCTGCCAGATCGTCGGCGCCAGGATGCCGAAGAAGTCCCACTGGAAGAGCTTGAGGTCTCCACCGAAGGTGAAGTGCTGCCTCGCCGTGCCGCCGTCGAAGAGCGACGGCTCGAGGTAGCCGCCGAAGCGCAGCCGGAAGCGATCGACGATGGGCTCGCCCTCGATGCCGAAGCGCGGCGAGACGGTCCAGGAGCTCCCGTAGGACTCGCGCTTCTGATCGAGGAAGCTCGAGATGGCGACCGCGTTGTCGACGGGCGCCGTGACGACGGCGTCGAGCACCACGAGCACCTTCGCGCGCGGCCAGTTCTGGTAGCGCGCGTCGCGCTCCGCGGCGAGCTTGCGCTCCTCCGCGTCGATGCGCGCGTCCTCGACGCTGCGGATGGCGCGCTCGGTCTTGTCCATCGCGCGCTGGCGCGCCGTGCGAGCGGGGCCTTCCGGGAGGGTGGCGAGCTCGGCCGAGTCTCGCTTCTCGCGCTCCTCGCGGAGCGCCTCGATCTTCTCGCGCAGCGGGGCGATCTGATCCGACGGGTCGACCCACTTGGGGTTGAGCGGTCGCGGCCCGAGCTGCACGGCGAGCCCGGCGGTGAGCTGCGCGGGCACGACTGCGCTCAGGGGCAGGATGTAGTCGCCCACCCTCCGCACGCCGTCGGGGCCTGGGGTCACGCCCGCGCCCACCGCGCCGGAGACGGGCGCACGCGCCGAGAAGCCCACGCGCCACGGCTGGTCGTCGAGCTTGACGAGCACCCCTGCCTCCGGCGCGATGCCGCTCGGAGGCGCGAGCGGCAAGCCACCCGTCGCGAGGCTCATCGTGGTGCCCTGCAGGCCCACTCCGAGGACGAGCTGGTGCTTGAGAAACGCCCACGCGATGATGGCGTGCGCGCGAAGGATGCGCGCGTCGAGCGTGGCGCCGCTCGGCGCGGCGGCCGTGCCCCCCGGTGCGGTCAGCGTGTAGCTCGTCGAGTCGATCGTGAACGAAGCCCCGAACGGGCCCACCTGGAGCATCAGGCCGCCGTTGGCGTAGATGAAGTTTCCTGCGTCGGCGCTCCCGCGGGGAAGCGAGCCGCGGTTCTCGAAGTCCGTGCTCGAGAAAGAGCCCGGCAAGGAGATGCTCGCGGTGAGATCGTAGTCGACGTGGTGCGAGCTGAACGGCGCGCGCACCGCGGGAGCCGCGATGTTCGACGCGGTGCCGTCGACGCCCTCCGCGAGGCCCGCGTAGGCGCCACCGAGGCCGAGCGTGCGTGAGGGCGCGAGCACCGGGCCCTGGTAGACCTCGACGGCGTAGTTGTTGTCGGTGAGCGGCGGCGGGTCGGCGCTCGCGTGGCCGACGACCGTCAGGAGGAGGGCTGCTGCGAACGGCCCAGGAGGAAGCGCACGAGCGGCTCGGCGTCGACCTTCGCGGTCGAGAGCAGCGCGTCCAGGAGGCGCTTGCCAAGGCGTGCGAGCTCGAGCAGCTGGCCGATGCGCTGCTTCTGCAGCTCGATCCGCTCGAGGGTCTTGGGGTCGTGCTTGGTCGCGCGGACGCGCTCGAGCGACGCGAGGGCCTCCTCGAAGGCGTCGATCGCCGCGTCGATCTCCGCCTTCTCCCGCTCGTTGAAGACGCGCGAGATCATTTTCCAAAGCTGCACCTCAGCGACGAAATAATCCCGGCGCTCACCTTGCACCCAGACGCGACGGACCACTCCCCAGCGGAGCAGCTCGTTGAGCGTCATGCTCACCGCGCCGCTCGACAGCTTCAAGAGCTGGCGCAGGTCCTCGGCGCTCTGCGGGTCGGGCGAGAGGTAGAGCACCGACCAGACGCGACCCATGTTGCGCTTGAAGCCCCAGAACTCGATGAGCCGTCCGACGACGTCGCTCACCAGCACCTCGCTGGGCCAGAGCTGCTTGTCCTTGGTCACGCCGCCGGACGATATCATCGCGGCGCTGGCCGCGGAGCGAGGAACCTCACGCGCCACGCGAGGAGAGCTCCTCGGCCAGGGCGCTCAGGAGCTCCTTCGCGCGCGAGGCGGGCAAGGGGGCGAGCGCGGCCTGAGCGCGGGCCGTGTACGAGGCAGCTCGCTCGCGCGTGCGCTCGGCTCCCCGCGCGGCGTGAACGGCGGCGAGCAGCTCGGCGGCAGCGGCCTCGTCCCCGTCGCGGGCTGCGGCCAGCGCGCGGCCGAGCGCGGGGCGACCTTCCATCGCGAGGATGAGCGGCAGGGTGGCCTTGCCCTCCCGGAGGTCGGAGAGAAGGCGCT
>DATIQP010000770.1:0-3816 GCA_035470765.1 Polyangiaceae bacterium
AATCGACGCTGCTGCGCATGCTAGCGGGTCTCGAAAGCGTTTCCAGCGGCGAGATCCACCTGAATCAGCGCCGCGTGGACCAGCTTCCGCCGAGCGCCCGCGACATGGCCTTCGTGTTTCAGTCGTACGCGCTCTATCCGCACATGACGGTGCGCGAGAACCTGGCGTTCGCGCTGCTCTTGCGCAAGACGCCGCCGGCGGAGATCGAGCAGCGCGTGCGCGACACCGCGCAGATGCTCGGCCTCGACGCGCTGCTCGACCGGTTGCCCAAGCAGCTCTCGGGCGGCCAGCGCCAGCGCGTCGCGATGGGCCGGGCGATCGCGCGCCGTCCGACGATGTTCCTGTTCGACGAGCCGCTCAGCAACCTCGACGCCGCCCTGCGCGCGGAGGTCCGCGTCGACATCCGCCGCCTGCACGATCGCCTCCACGCGACGACGGTCTACGTCACGCACGACCAAGTCGAGGCCATGACGCTCGCCGACACGCTGTGGGTCATGAACAAGGGGCTCGTCGAGCAGAGCGGCCCGCCGCTCGAGGTCTACGAGCGGCCGCGCACGCGCTTCGTCGCGACGTTCCTCGGCTCGCCGGCGATGAACCTCCTCGAAGCGAAGCTCGTCCGCAAGGGCGCGGGCGCGTGGCTCGCCGAGGGCGCCGACCTCGCCGTCCCGCTGGACGCGGAGCGCTTCGGAAGCTCGCTCACCGAGGGGCGCGAGGTCACCGTCGGCGTTCGTCCCCACGACCTCTGCGTCGCCCAGCAAGGCACCACGGAGCTCGGCGAGATCGTCGTCGAGGTGGTCGAGGCCCTCGGCTTCGAGTCCTACGTCCACGGCTGGGCGCGACAGGCCGGCCCCTCGATCGTGATGCGCCTCGACACGGCGGCGGGGAGCGTGCGCGTCGGCGAGCGCGTGAAGCTGGCCGCGGCCCCGGGCAAGGTTCACCTATTCGACCGCGCGACGGGCGCCGCCCTCACGAGCTGATGCGCCCGCGCCTCTGGGTCCTCGTGCTCGTGGCGCTCGCCTGCGCGCTGGGCGTCGGCAACACGGCCTGCGAGGACATCACCGCGCGCACGATCGTCGTATGGCACGCCTACCGCGGCGACGAGGAGCGCGCGATCGAAGAGCTCGCGAGCCGCTTCGAGAAGGCGCACCCGGGCACGCTCGTCGAGCTGCTCGCGGTTCCCTTCGAGGCCTACCCGGCGAAGCTCGAGGCCGCGGCCCCACACGGCCACGGCCCCGACGTCTTCATCGACACGCACGGCCGGCTCGGCGCCTACCGCCGCGAGCACGTCGTCGCGCCGACGCCGCCCGACGTCGCGGACCCGGCGCTGTACGACACGATCGCGCTCGACGCGGTGAGCGAAGGGGGCCGGCTCTTCGCAGTTCCGCTCTCCACCAAGTGCGTGGCGCTCTACTACGACGTCGACCTGCTCCCCGAGCCGCCCGCCACGCTCGAAGACCTCGCCTCTGCCAAGCTGCCCGAAGGCACGCTGCCGCTCGCGTACGAGGCCAACAGCGCGTACTTCCACGCCGCGCTGCTCTCTGCCTTCGGCGGCCGCCTGCTCGACGACCACGGAGCGTTCGCCTTCGACAGCGACGCGGGCGTGCGCTCGCTCGAGCTCGTGCACGAGCTCACCGCCAAGCGCACCATCCCCGTCGAGCCGAGCGGGGCGCTCGTCACCCAGCTCTTCGCATCCAAGCAGGCCGCGGCGGTCATCGGCGGGCCCTGGCTCCGCTCCGACCTCGGAGACAAGGTGCGCTACCGCGTGGCGCCGCTGCCCAAGGTCGCTCAGAGCGGAGAGCTCATGCGACCGCTGCTCACCGTCGAAGGGGCGATGCTCACTCCCCACGGCGCGACGCGGCCGCTCGCGGTCGATTTCGTCCAGTTCCTCGGCTCGAAGGAAGCGGCGATCGTGCTCGCCACCGTCGGCCATCAGGTCGTCGCTCGCCGGGACGCCTGGACCGATCCGGCGCTCGCGGGCGATCCGGTGCTCGGCGCGTTCCACGACGCTGTGCGGTCGAGCGTTCCGATGTCATCGTCCACGCGAATGCAGGCGGCGTGGGTGCCGGCGAACGAGGCCATCGAGAAGGCGCTGCGCGGCGAGGACCCGCGGGCCGCCCTCGCCGAGGCGCGGCGCCGATTCGACGACGCGACCAAGCCGCCGCCGCCGCCGTCATCCCCCACGCCCGCGCTCGTCGTGCTCGGCCTCGTGCTCCTGGCCGCCTCGATCCAGATCGCGCGGCGCACGCGCCTCGCCGACGTGAAGGCCTCGCTGCCCGCGTACCGCTACACGGCCCACGCCGTGCTCGTCGTCCTCGTCCTCGTCGTCGTGCCGCTGCTCGCCGGCGCGGCGACGTCGCTCTTCGCGGGCTCGCGCGACGACATGCGCTACGTAGGCTTCGCGAACTACGTCGCGATCCTGACGGCGCGCGGCGGCGCGCTGCTCGGGCACGGCTCGTTCTACCTCACGCTGCTCGTGACCGTGCTCTGGACGCTCCTCAACGTCACGCTCCACGTCGCCATCGGCGTCGCCCTCGGCGTCTTGCTCTCGCGGCCGCTGCTCAAGCTCCGCGCCGCGTACCGCGCGCTGCTCGTGCTGCACTGGGCCGTGCCGTCGTACGTCACAGCGCTCGCGTGGAAGGGCATGTTCCACCGCCAGTTCGGCGCGGTGAACGCCCTGCTCGGGCTCGTCGGCGTCCATCCCATCTCATGGTTCTCGCGCTTCTCGACCGCCCTCACCGCGAACGTGACGACCAACGTGTGGCTCGGCTTCCCGTTCATGATGGTCGTCACGATCGGCGCGCTCACGTCGATTCCGAAGGAGGTCCTCGAGGCTGCCGAGGTCGACGGCGCGACGCGCTGGCAGCGGTTCTGGCGCGTCACCCTCCCGCTCTTGCGGCCGGCCCTGCTGCCCGCGGTCGTGCTCGGCGGCATCTGGACGTTCAACATGTTCAACGTCGTGTTCCTGGTCTCGGGCGGCGAGCCCGACGGCAAGACCGACATCCTCGTCAGCGAGGCCTACCGCTGGGCCTTCACGCGGGACGCGCAGTACGGCTACGCGGCGGCCTACGCCGTCCTCATCTTCGGCCTGCTCTGGCTCATCACGCGCGCCACGCGCAAGTGGCAGGGAGCCGGCACGTGACCAGCCTTCTTCGCAAGATCGAGCCGCTGCTCGTCCATCTCGCCGTGCTCGTGGCGCTCGCGTTCGCGCTCTATCCGATCTTGTGGGTCCTCTCCACGGCGCTCTCGGCCGGGGGCCTCGGCGCGCACTCCGGCGCCATCCCGCGCCCGCACGACGTGACGCTCGACAACTTCCGTACGGTGGTCGGCACGGATCGCATCGGCGGCACCGCCCTCTTCGGGCGCCAGGTCCTCAGCTCGATCGTCGTGTCGCTCGCCACCGCGGTCGTCGGCGTCGTCATCGCCACGCCCGCGGCGTACGCGCTCGCGCGCTTCCGCTTCGTGGGCGCACGCGTCGGCGAGCGCGCCCTCCTCGCGACGCAGATGTTCCCCGCCGTCGCCAGCGCCGTCCCGCTCTATTTGATCCTCGACGCCCTCCACCTGCTCGACACGCGCCTCGGCCTGGTCCTCGTCTACGCCTCGACGGCGGTCCCGTTCGCCATCTTCCAGCTGCGCGGCGCCTTCGAGACGATCCCGGTCGACCTCGAGGAGGCCGCCATGGTCGACGGCGCCACGCGCGGCCAGGCCTTCTTGCGCGTCGTGCTCCCCGCCGCGCGCCCGGCGATCGCCGTCACCGCGCTCTTCTGCTTCATGAGCGCGTGGAACGAGTTCATCCTCGCCGCCACGCTGCTCTCGCGC
>DATIQP010000771.1:0-7643 GCA_035470765.1 Polyangiaceae bacterium
GCGGCGCGGCCCGTGGAACCTCGGGCGCGCCGGCGTTCCGCTCGCCTACGCGGCCGTCGCCTACTGCGCCTTTGTCCTGGTCGTCTTCGCACTGCCGCCGAACCAGGTCTACGGGATGGTGATCGGCGGCGTCGAGGCCGCGGTGGCGCTCTTCTACGTCCTGTTCGTCCGGGGACGGTTCCGCGGGCCGAAGGTCGACCTCGCGATGCTCGATCGCGATTGAGCTTCGCTCGATGAAATAACCGAGCGACCTCGAGCGAACCGAGCGCCAACAGGAGATGCTCATGCGAACGCTCTCGGTCTCGTTGGTCGTCGTCTCGCTGCTCACCGGCTGCGCCCAGACTCTCTCGGACTCCGCCTCGGGGTATCCCGGTTTTCCGGCTGCCCCATCCTCCGCGAGCGAGCCTTCATCCGGCTCGAGGCACGCCTCGGCGCAGGCGACCGCTCGCGACGCGCTCGACGCACCGGCCTCGCCCGAGCCGCGCTCGTTCGAGCCGACGCTCGCCCGCCGCGAGCTCGCGCCGCGAGAGCCGCCGCGCCGCACGGACTTCGTCGAGTGCTGGCAGTGCCGCCGGTAGAGCCAAGCCAAGCGCAGGCGAACATCGGCGTGCTACCTGCACGCCGCTTGAAGCGCCCGATCAGGCCAGCTCGAGGATGATCTCGGGCGCGCCGGGAGGTCCGTACGGCCCCTCGAACCGAACCAGCTGGTGGTGCCCCGAAGCCGTCGGTTGGAACCACATGTGGTACTTCGGCAAGAAGGGCTTCACGAGCTTGGTGACCACGCTGCCGAGCTTCACCCAGTCGTTGATGTCCGGATACATCACGACCTCGACCGCCTCGAACTGGCCCGCCGGCACGCGCACGTGGGCGTGCTTCTTGTGGACCTCGTAGTAGACCTTGGCCACGAAGCGATCGCAGATCCACGCGTAGAGCGAGCGCCGCTCCCCGTCGAGCGGGTGCGCGCGGAGCAAGAACGGGAGCATCGTCTCCGGATACGTCGCCGCGGGCAGCTTCGGGATGACCGACTCGAAGTCGGCGTGCTCCTGCCGGAGCGCGCGGCCGCCGGGGCCGTGCAGCGAGCGCGTGAAGCTCGTCGGCCGCAGCGCCGGGGTCGTGGCGAAGCTGCACCGCTCGTCGAAGTTGCCGCTCTGGACGGGCATCTCGACCCGGAGCTCCCCCACGCCGCCCGACAGGGACCACGTGACCGTCGCGGCCTCGCGCGACGTGAACAGATCGCTCGCGTCGAGCGCCGTGTGGAACGCGCGCGACTCGCGCGGACGCACGACGTAGCGCGAGGTGTGCTCGCCGTCCGCGAACGGGCTCGCCAGCGGAGACGGTGTCACGACCTCACGCCGGGCGCCTCGGCACCGGTCTGGCTCACGTACTCGCCGTAGCCGCCGCCGTACTGGTGGATCCCTTCGGGCGTGAGCTCGAGAACACGGTTCGAGAGCTCGCGCAAGAAGTGGCGATCGTGCGACACGAACAGCATCGTCCCTTCGTAGCCCGAGAGCGCCTCGATGAGCATCTCTTTCGTGTCCATGTCGAGGTGGTTGGTGGGCTCGTCGAGGACGAGGAAGTTCGGCGGCTCGTAGAGCATCTGCGCGAGGACGAGCCGGGCCTTCTCCCCTCCCGAGAGCACGCGGCAGGACTTCTCGACGTCGTCGCCCGAGAAGCCGAAGACGCCGGCGAGCGTGCGCAGCGAGCCGATCGACGCCTTCGGGAACTTGGTCACGAGCGCATCCCAAACCGAGTCCTTCGGATCGAGAAGCTCCATGGCGTGCTGGGCGAAGTAGCCCATCTTCACGCTCGCCCCCACGGCGACGCGGCCAGAGTCGGCCTGCGCGGCGCCCGCGACGAGCTTGAGCAGCGTCGACTTGCCCGCGCCGTTCACGCCCATCACGCACCAGCGCTCGCCGCGGCGCACCAGCCAGTCGAAGCCGTCGTAGATCACGCGGCTGCCGTACCCTTTGCTCACGCGATCGAGCTTGACGACGTCCTCGCCCGAGCGCGGCGCGGCGGGGAAATCGAAGCGGAGCTTCTTGCGCTGGCGCGGCGGCTCGACGCGCTCGATCTTCTCGAGCTTCTTCACGCGCGACTGGACCTGCGCGGCGTGGCTCGCGCGGGCCTTGAAGCGCGCGATGAACGCCTCCTCCTTGGCGAGCATCGCCTGCTGGCGCGCGAACTCGCTCTCGGCCTGCGCGTCCAGGATGGCGCGCTGCTTGACGTAGAACTCGTAGTCGCCCGAGAACACCGTCATCTCGCCGCCGTCGATCTCGACGATCTTGCTCACGATGCGGTTCATGAACTCGCGGTCGTGCGAGGTCATCATCAGCGCGCCCTCGTAGCCCTTGAGGAACTGCTCGAGCCAGAGGATCGACTCGATGTCGAGGTGGTTGGTCGGCTCGTCGAGCAGCATCGCGTCGGGCTTCATCAAGAGGATGCGCGCCAGCGCGACGCGCATCTTCCAGCCGCCGGAGAGCGTGCCCACGTCGGAGTCCATGACCTCCTGCGAGAAGCCGAGGCCCGCGAGGATCTCCCGGGCGCGCGCCTCGAGGGCGTAGCCGCCCAGCTCCTCGAAGCGCGCCTGCGCCTCGCCGAACTCCTCGATCAGCCGCTCCATCTGGTCGGCGAAGGCGGGATCGGCCAGCTCGTGCTCGAGCGTGTGCAGCCGCGCGCCCGCCTCGGAGACCGCGCCGGCGCCGTCGAGCGTCGCGGCGACGACGCTCTTGCCGTGCATCTCGCCGACGTCCTGGCTGAAGTAGCCGATGGTCGTGCCGCGATCGATCGCCACGGAGCCGCCGTCGGGCGCCTCTTCCTTGACGATCATGCGAAAGACCGTCGACTTGCCGGAGCCGTTGGGGCCGACGAGGCCGATCTTCTCGCCGCGCTGGATGGCGCAGGAGGCGTCCATGAAGAGGATCTGACGGCCGTGCTGCTTGGAGATGGAATCGAGGCGGATCATCGGGGCGTTCGGGGGGAACGCTCTCTAGCACGACTTGCGATTCACCGGCGATTCGAGCTCATCTTCGCCCGCTTCGTCCTCCCATCGCGCGACGACCTTCGCCGCACGGAGCGCGCGGTAGCGTGCGAGCGCCGAAGCCGGCTCGACGACCTCCGGTTCGGCTCGGCGCGCAGCGTTGTCACGGTAGCCGGCGATGACCGGCGGTTCCGGGACGGCTGTGGGCGCAGCCTTCCGCTGCAGCGCGCGCATCCCCGCCGAGAGGCGCCGCCTGCGCCAGCGACGGAACGCTCGCCCCCAAGGGAGCCATCGGTCGAGCGGGGGCGCGAAGGTACCGGCTCCGAGCGCCACCACCGCGACCGTCCCGAGCTGGAGCAGCACCATCGCGAGCACGCCGCTCATACGCTGAACCTCACGTGCGCCTGCGCGTAGCGCGCGTCGCGCGACTCCAGCGCCGTGGTGGCGGCCTTGTACTCGGCATCGCCGTGCTGCTTGGCCCACAGGATCGCCTCGAAGCCCTGCTTGAACGCGGGGTCGGAAGCGTAGCGGCGCGCCGCCTCGAGGTTCTGCGAGAAGAAGGCGGCTCGACTCGTCCCGACATCGCACATCCGGCGCGCTGCGTTCGCGCCCTGATCGGCGTGGAGCTGCACCAGGGCCATCTTGCCGGGCTCCCGCAAGGCTTGCTCGGCGACCCGCTGCGCCGCCCCTTTCATCCCGTCGGTGTACTTGGACATGAGCTCCTTCATCGCTTCGTCTTTGTATCCCTGGGGGAGATCGAGGGTCGCGAGCATGGCGGCGTGCATGGCATCGCGCTTCACCGCCTCTGCGATCTCGTCACCGGCGATGATCTCCTTTCCGGTGGCCGCGAGCTCGATGACGAGCCCGGCGCCGACCATGCCGGCGCCGAGGGCGGCTTCCTCACCTGCCGCCGCGATGACGTGCAGCACGCCGGGCGTGGTGTGGAGCGCGAGGTTCTCCGGGCTGAGCTCCTGCTGCTCGCGGATCGTGGCCTTGGCCGTAACGTCGTCGCTGCCGAACTCGACGTACTCGTCGAGCTTCGTCGTCCCGTCCAGCTTTGGAGCGTCCTTGCGGATCTGGTTCATCACGCGGACGGTCGAGGAGTCCTCGTAGCCGGCCCACTTCTTGATGTCGTCGAGGCTGTACTGCTTCATCGCGTCGATGGTCATGGCGCCCCATCGACCGGCGGCCTCCGAGAGTTGCGTGCCCCCGAACGGCGAGATTGCCGTACGGCGACGAGGCGCGCACAATCGAAGGGATGCGGCGGTTGGCGGCTGTCGGCTTGGGCCTCTTCGTGTGCGCGTGCGGCGGCAACGCCGAGCTGGCCGACGCCGGCCCGGACGCGCGCGCCGACGCGGCCGACTCCGGCGGCAAGCCGGACGTGGTCGACGCCGGTCCCGACGTGCCCGTCGATCACTGGGTGGCGCCGCTGGAGCCCTGGCAGCGCATGCCGGTCGCCGACTACCTGGGCGGCGCGCTGCTCACCTCGGTGAAGGTCGTCACCGTGACGTTCGCGGGCGACGACGCCAGCCTCGTCGCGCGGATGCAGACCTTCGGCGACACCATCACCCAGACCGCCTGGTGGACGGCGACGACCGCGGAGTACTGCGTGCTGCCTGCCGGCACCCCGTGCATCGGACCGGGAGCGAGCGGGGGTCACGTCGTCCTGAACGAGACGGCGCCGGCGAGCCTCGTCGACACCGACGACGGCAGCGGGTCCAGCGTCGTGCAGTTCATCCAGGACCACGTCACGAGCGGCGCCTTCCCCCCGCCCGACGAGCAGACCCTCTACCAAATCTACTTTCCCACCGGCACCACCATCACCTTCGACGGTCAGAAGAGCTGCTCGGCTTTCGGCGCCTACCACTACTCGGCGACGTTGAGCGTGCCCGACGGCGGCACCGTCGAGGGCGCCTACGCGATCGAGCCGCGTTGCTCGGGCGAGCCGTACATCACGATGGCGGCGAGCCACGAGCTCATCGAAGCCGCGACGGATGCGCACCCGGGCAAGGTGCGCGGCTACGCGATGCAAGACCTCTCGTGGAACCGCCTCGGCGACGAGGTCGGTGATCTCTGCGATCACACCTGGTCGTTCGACACGATGGTCGAGAGCACGTTCACGGTGCAGCGCGGCTGGTCGAACGCGAGCGCGCTCGCCGGGCACGACCCGTGCGTCGTCGCGCCGTCGACACCGTATTTCAACGCCGCGCCCGAGAGCGGCAAGCAGACCGTGTACCTGTCGGTCGGCGAGAGCGCCGACATCGCGCTCGAGGCCTTCAGCGACGGGACCACGCCCGACTGGACGCTCTCCGGCGTGGACCTCGGCCCCTACTTCGGCGCGGGCCAGACGCTCACCTTCTCGTTCGACAAGACGACGGTGAACAACGGCGACATCGCGCACATGACCGTCACGCTGAGCAAGAAGCCGACGAGCGCATGGGTGCCCTACGCGATCGACTCGAAGGGAAACGGCAAGGAGCACCAGTGGGGAGCGAGCGTCTTCCTCAAGTGATGGGGGAGTGATCCAGATCAACCTCGCACCCCCGCTGAAGCGCAAGGTGGAGGCGGATCGCCGCAACAAGGAGGCACCCATGCACGTCGCGCTCGTCGGGGCTGAGCTCGAGGAGAACCTGGCCGTCCGCTACCTGCGCGCAGCGCTCGAGGCCGACGGCCATACCGTCACGCAGATCGACTTCGATCGCCCGAGCGACACCGAGCGGGCCTCGGCGCAGATCGTGGCCTCCAAGGCGTGCTTCACGGGTCTGTCGATGGTGTTCACGCGCCGCGCGGACGAGTTCGCGCGCCTGGCGACGCGCGCCAAGGAGCTCGGCTATCCCGGGCTCATCGTGGCGGGCGGGCACTTCGCGGCGTTCCACTCGGCCGAGATCCTGCGCGACGTGCCGGCGATCGACCTCATCGCCGTGGGCGAAGGCGAGCGGGTCCTCTGCGAGATGGCGAAGAACCCCAACGCGCTCGACACCGTGCCGAACCTGGTCTGGCGCGAGGGCGACGCCATCCGGCGGAGCAAGCACGTCCTGCCCGAGCAAGACCTCGACACGCTCGCGTGGCCGACCCGCCGCCGCCCGTTCGACGCCTACCTCCGGCTGCCCATCGTGAACATGATCGGGTCGCGCGGCTGCACGCACGCGTGCGCGTTCTGCTCGATCGCGGCGTGGCACGACATGAACGGCGGCGCGCCCTATCGCATGCGCTCGGCCGACGGCATCGCCGCGGAGATGGCCGCGCTCTACGGGGAGGGCGTGCGCCTGTTCAACTTCCACGACGACAACTTCCTCGGTCGCGATCGCGAGGCGAACCTCGCGCGAGTGCGCGCCCTCGACGAGGCGTGGGCCCGCGCCGGGCTCGGCAAGATCGGTTTTCAGATCAAGGCGCGGCCCGACTCGGTCGACGAGGAGCTCTTCACCGAGCTGCGCGCGATGGGGCTGTTCCGCGTCTTTTTGGGCATCGAAGCTGGAACGGAGCTTTCGCTCAAGCGGCTCGGCCGCGGGCAGAAGCTGCGCGACAACGAGCGCGCCCTCGAGATCCTGAACGGTCTGGACATCCACACGGCGTTCAACATGCTCCTGCTCAACCCCGACTCCACGCTCGACGACTTCGCCGGCAACGTGGCGTTCTTGCGCGGGCACCTCGATAACCCGATGAACTTCTGCCGGACGGAGATCTACGAGGGCACGCCGCTCGCCCGGAAGCTCCGCACGCAGGGGCGGCTGCGGGGCGACTACTGGGGGCTCGACTACGTCATCGCCGATCCGGCGGCGCAGCGCGCGTTCGAGATGATGAGCGCCGCGTTCTACGAGCGGAACTTCGGCGAGCACCCGCTGCACTACCTCTCGGGACAGGTCGACTACGAGCACCAGATCCGCGCCGACTTCTTCGGCACGAACGCGAAGCTGCGCGCGCTCGCGAAGGGCTTCGTCCGGCGCGTGAACGAGAGCACGGTCGGCATGCTCGAGGACGTGGCACGTGCGGCGCGGAGCGATCTCGAGCCGGAGCCGTTCGCGCGCGAGCTGTGCGCGCGCGTCGCGGCCGACGACGAGCGCCTTCGGCAAGAAGGCCTCGCGATCCTGCAGCACATCCGCGCCGTGCCCGAGCGGGTGCGCGCCACCAAGAGCCGGAGCCACGCGGCGCTGTTCGCGGTGGCCGCGCTCGCGCTCGCGTGCCAGCGCAACGAGACCCAGTTCGCGGAGATGGCCCCTCCCCCTCCGCCCACGACGTCCGGCGCGCCGCCGATGGCCGACGCGGCGCCCTCGGTGACGGCGACCTCGACGCTGGAGATCGCGGCCCCGCCGGTTCCCGACGCGGCCGCCACGAAAGAACCCGACTACACGCACATGGCGGAGATGGCGGCGCCGTGGCACCCGCCTCCCCAGCCGATCACCGACGCAGGCGCCAAGCCCAAGGACGGGGGCACCAAGGCGAAGGATGCGGGCGTGAAGCCCGTGCCGACGGCCACGGCCACGATCCCCCCGGCGACTCACCAGATGGAAGCCGCGCCGCCGTGGCGCGGCCGGGGTGGTCCAGGCGGAGGTGGCGGCGGCAGCGGCAACCCCTGATCCAGCAGGGACTGACTACCGCGGGGGCGCTCGTGTCGTGACGGCGGCCCCGCGCCAGGAAATCGTGGCCGGGGGTTGAGCCGCATCGGCCG
>DATIQP010000772.1:0-5615 GCA_035470765.1 Polyangiaceae bacterium
GTGGGAGAGGCCGAAGCGCTTCGGCGTCTACCGCAGGTTCTTGCGCGGGCCGTTCGCGTGGCTGCGCATGACGTGGGAGCTCGTGCCGGCGAGCCGTGGCGGCACGCGCCTCGACGTGAAGTTCGAGGCCGAGCCGTCGAATTTGTTCACCCGGCCCATCGCGTGGATCGGAGCGAAGCGAGCGGTGGCCGCGATGCTGGACCTCGCGCGCGGGGTGGATCGCCACGTGCGCGAGGACGGCGCGAACCCCTTCGCCCTGCCCGTCGCGCCGAGCGATCCGGAGGCGTACGCCGGCGCGCTCGCGCGCCTGAAGGAAGCAGACGTTGCGGGGCCCCTCGCCGATCGCGTGGGCGCGTTCGTGCGCGACAGGGCGGACGCGGACGTCGTGCGTATCCGTCCGTTCGAGCTCGCCGACGCGTGGGGCGAGGGGCGGCGCGAGGTGCTCTCCGCGCTGCTGCGCGGCGTGCCCGCGGGCCTGGTCGAGCTGCGCTGGTCCATCGTGTGCCCGAGCTGTCGGACCGGCAGCGCGGACGTCGAGCGGCTCTCCGAGATCGGCGTCCTTGGCCACTGCCAGATGTGCGACATCGCCTTCGAGCTCGAGCTGGATCGGGCCGTCGAAGCGACGTTTCGTCCACACCCCGGGGTGCGAAAAGTTCCGGAGCAGCTCTTCTGCGCCGGCGGCCCGGCGCGCACGCCCCACGTCCTCGCGCAGGTCGTCGTTCCGCCCGGCGGAAAGAGCGACCTCGCCGCGCCGGGCCGGGCCGGTCGGTACCGCGTCTTCGGGCGAGGGGGCGCGCGCGCGTCGCTCGACGTGAGGGAAGGCGCCGCGGACCACGTGGCCCTGCGGACCGACGGCACGCGCTTCGAGCCGCCCGAAGCGGCCGTCGCGCCGGGCGCCACCGTGACGATCGAGAACGACACCGGCGACGAGCGGCACGTGAAGCTCGAGGAGCTCGCCTACGCGAGCGCCGCCGCGACGGCCCACGAGGTCTCGACGCTCGCGGAGTTCCGCTCGCTCTTCTCGAGCGACTTGCTCAAGCGCGAGACACCGCTCAAGGTCGCGCGGGTCGCCATCCTGTTCTCGGACCTGACCGGCTCGACCGCGCTCTACACGGAGGTCGGCGACGCCGCCGCGTTTCGCGTGGTCGACGACCACTTCGACGTGCTTCGCGAGGTCATGGCCGAGCACGGCGGCGTCGTGGTCAAGACGATGGGCGACGCGGTCATGGCCTCCTTCACGGACGAGGACGCGTGCGCGCGCGCCGCCGTCGCCTGCCTCGAGCGCTTCGAGCGATTCCGGCGCACCGCCAAGCACGCCGAACGCACGAGCCTGAAGCTCGGCCTCTACGGCGGGGCTTGCTACGTCGTCACCGCCAACGGCGTTCTCGACTATTTCGGACAGACCGTGAACGTCGCCTCGAGGCTCCAGCACCTGGCCGAGGGGGGCGAGATCGTGCTCGAGCGGCGCGCCGCCGCGAGCCTGGCCAAGGATCCGCGCGTGACGGTGAGCGAAACGGCCGCGGTGCGGGTCAAAGGCGTCGAGCACCCGCTCGAGACCGTGCGTGTTCGGCTCGCCGAGACCCGACGGTGAGTGTTATGTCGAGCGACATGACCGTCACCGTCATGGAGAAATTGGCCGAGACCGCCGCCAGGCACGGCGACCGAACGGCGCTGCGCCGCAAGACGCCCGGCGGCTGGGAGCTCATCACCTGGAAGGAGTACCTGGCGCGCGTTCGGGCCATGGCGAAGGCCCTCATCGCCGCGGGCGTCCAGCCGCGCGAGGGCGTGGCCATCCTCGGCTTCAACGCGCCCGAGTGGCTCTTCGCGGACGTCGGCGCGATCTTCGCCGGCGGCGTCCCCGCGGGGATCTACACCACGAGCAGCCCCGAGCAGGTCGCCTACATCACCCACCACTGCGAAGCGCGCGTCGCCTTCGCCGACTCGGCCGACCAGGCCAAGAAGTTCGTGGAGGCGAAGGCCTCCATGCCGAAGCTCGAGCGCGTCGTGCAGTGGGCCGGCGAGACGCTCGCCGATCCGATGGTTGTATCCTACAAGGAATTCGTCGAGGCCGGCGCTTCGGTCGACGACCGCGCGCTCGAGGGCCGCATCGCCGCGCAGAAGGCGAACGACGCGTGCACGCTCATCTACACCTCGGGTACGACGGGTCACCCCAAGGGCGTGCTCCTGTCCCACCAGAACCTGACCTGGACCGCCGGCCCCGCCGCCGAGCGCTTCGGCCTCGGGCCGGAGGACCGCGGCGTCAGCTACCTGCCGCTCAGCCATATCGCCGAGCAGATGCTCTCGATTCACGTGCCCATGGCGAGGGGCTACGCGATCACGTTCGCCGAGAGCCTCGAGAAGATGCCCGAGGCCCTCGTCGAGACACGCCCGACGTATTTTCTCGGCGTGCCGCGGGTGTGGGAGAAGATGCAGGCCAAGATGCAGGCCGCGGCGGCGAGCGCCTCGCCGTTGAGGCGCCGCGTGGCTCGCTGGGCGCGGGGCGTCGGCCTGCGCGGGGGCTACGCCGAGCAGCGCGGCGAGCCGCGCCCGCGCTTCTACGGTCTCGCAGACCGGCTCGTCTTCTCGAAGGTGAAGGAGCGCATCGGCCTCGACGCCTGTCGGTTCGCGCTCACCGCTGCCGCGCCCATTTCGAAGGACACCCTGGAGTTCTTCCTGAGCCTCGGCATCACGCTCTACGAGATCTACGGGATGAGCGAGTGCACCGGCCCGGCGACCCTGTCGGGTCCGGGCGAGTGTCGCACCGGCTCGGTGGGTCTCGTCCTCCGGGGCACCGAGCTGCGGATCGCCGAGGACGGCGAGATCCTCATGCGCGGCCCGCACGTGTTCCTCGGCTACTTCAAGGACGAAGCCGCGACGAAGGAGGCGATCGACGCGGAGGGCTGGCTCCACTCCGGCGACGTGGGCGAGCTCGACGAGGACGGGTTCCTTCGCATCACGGACCGCAAGAAGGAGCTCCTCATCACGGCGGGCGGCGAGAACGTCGCCCCCCAGCTCGTCGAGGGGTTGCTCAAGAGCATCCCCATCGTTGCGCAGGCGGTGGTCGTCGGCGACCGGCAGAAGTACCTCGCCGCGCTGCTCACCCTGGACGCCGAGCGCCTGGTGGCCGAGGCGCAGGCGATCGGCAGCCCTGCGCGCGAGCCGGGAGAGGCCGCGAAGTGCGCCGTCTTCCGGGCCCACATCGAGAAGCAGATCCAGGTGCTCAACGGCCGGCTGGCGCGCGTGCAGACGGTCAAGCGCTTCACGATCCTGCCTGCGGAGCTCACGGTCGACGGCGGCGAGCTGACGCCGACCATGAAGCTGCGGCGCAAGGTGATCACCGCGAAGTACGCGCGCGAGATCGAGAAGATGTATCCGAGCGACTGACGCCGTGGCCGGGAGTCGTCAGGCCCAGCTCGTCCCCATCCGTCGCTTGAGCGCGGCCGCCTCGGGCGTCACTGCGAAGCGTGCCACGTCGCCCGCGTAGGGGTGCTCCAGCACCGCGGTGAGCGCGCCGCGCCCGGGCTGCTCGGTCGCGTGCAACAGCGCCGCGTCCGCGCCGCGCACGTCGTCGATGGTCGCCAGCAGATCGCCCGTGAGCACGTACGCCGTGCGGAGCTCACCGCGCGTCAGACACGAGACGAACGTCATGACGGGCATCGGGGCGCCTTGAGGCGCGGCGATGTGGCCGGCGAGCTCCTCCAGCAACTTGCGCTGACGGCGCCCGAGCGCCTTCGCGACCGGCCCCTCGTAGGTCGCGACGAGCTGCTCGGTCATCGGGCTGCTGTCGCGCGCGTAGCCCGGTACGGCGTGGCGCGCGGCGGCGATGAGCAACGCCTCGATGTGCGGCGGGGGCAGCTCCTCGAGCCATGGCACGCCGAAGGCGATGCGCGCGAGCGCTCGGCCCATCGCCGCGAGCTGCGCCATCTCGGGAAGATCCGAGAGCGCGGACGGGACCACCAGCCACGGTGTGTCCTGGGTGAGCACGCGCGCCCGCGGGACGTTCGGCGTGATGACGAGCTCGACGTCGTCGATGCCGAGCATGCGCATCAGCCGGTCCATCAGGTGGCGCGTGGGGTGTCCGCTGCGGGGCGAGACGCGGTCGCGCGAGGAGATCCCGAGCTCGCCGAGATCGCTGCGCAGTACCCTGGACTCCACGCCGAAGATCGCCGCGGC
Source organism: Polyangiaceae bacterium (assembly GCA_035470765.1). Lineage (GTDB taxonomy): Bacteria > Myxococcota_A > Polyangia > Polyangiales > Polyangiaceae > DASXHD01. The sequence goes on from DATIQP010000772.1 coordinate 4,174, forward strand.
GACCTCGAGCAGCACGTGTCGGCCTTCGGGCGGCAGCACGTGCGTGACGAGCGTCGCGCGGTCGAGCGTGGGCTGGCCCGACTCGAGCGGCCTCGGACGGCGGCCGCGCAGCCAGGCGTAGCGGCCGTCGTCGAGGTCGCCGGCGACCGCGCGCAGCTCGCTCACGGCGAGCGCCTCCTCGGCCCGGCGCTCGACGCCGAGGCTCTGCTCGAGTAGCCCGAGCGCGGCTGCGGGGTCGGCGAGCGACAGCAGCGGGTGGGGGTCGGGGCTGAGCATCGCGTGCACGGTGCGCGCGGCGTCCTGCGGCGCCTGCGCCTTCGCATACGCGGAGGCGAGCTCGAAGCGCGTCTCGTGGAGGTCGGGGTCGATCGTGACGGCCTGGAGCAGGTGCGCCACGCCTTCGCGCAGCCGGGCGAGCCGCTCCACCTCGAGCTGGCCGAGCGTGGCGAACCAGGACGCGTCGACGCGGCCAAGGCGCTGTCCGACCGCGATCACCTGCCCGAGAGCGCGCGCGTAGGCGGCATCGTCCGTCGCGCCCTGCGGCGTCTTGAAGCAGGACGCGAGCCGCGCGAAGACCTTCGCGTTGCCCGGCGAGTGCGCGACCGCCGCGATCAGCGCGCGCTCGGCGGCGCCGTTCTCGCCCAGGCGCGAGCGCATGGCCGCCAGCTCGACGAGCAACTCGCACTTCTGGGCCGGCTCGCGCTCGACGTCGGCCAACTGCTCGAGCAGCTGCGCCTGCTCGGCGGTGGAGTCGCGCTTGGGCTGCTGGGCGAGGTGGCGGAGCAGGGCGCGGAGCGCGCGCGGGTTGAGCGGCTCGATGGAGAGCGCGGAGCGCAGCGCTCGCTCGGCGTCGTCTTTTCGGTCGAGCACCCGGTCGTACACGCTCGCGAGCGCGAAGAGGGCGGTGAGCTTCGGCCCGACCTCGCGGCTCGTCGCGACGACCGACTCGAGGGCGTCGACGGCCTCCGCCCACGCGCGCTGTGCGATGCACAGCTCCGAGAGGGTGAGCAGCGACGGAATGTGCTGCGGCGCCGCCGCGCGGACGCGCTGCATCGCCTCGATGGCCGTGGGCAGATCCTTCAGCTCGTCTCGGGCGACGCGCGCTATCTCGGAGCCGAGCATCACGACGGCGTCGGGCGAGGACGCCCGCTTGAGCGCGGAGCGGAACGTGTCCACCAGGCGCTCGGAACGACCCTCCTCGCTCCACACGGTCGACAGGCGGCCGGCCGCAGCGATCGAGTCGGGGTCGGCCTCGAGCGCCTTCTCGAGCAGGCCGCCCGCGCGCGATTGCCGCTCCGACATCGGGCCGAGCCGCTCGTCGTTGGCCGTGAGCAGCAGATCGGCGGCCTCGAGCAGGTAGCGCGAACGGACGATGGGCTGCGCCGCGATGTCCGCGAGCGATAGCGCCGCCGCGAGCGCGCCCTCCGCGTCGTGCAGGCGCG
>DATIQP010000773.1:0-10082 GCA_035470765.1 Polyangiaceae bacterium
GCGCCGGCATTGCGAGAAATCGCCCCATAAGCTACCTTTCCGGCCCGTGCTCAGCAGCCCGTGCGCGCCGCCACCGGATCGACTCGAGCCAGCGCCCGTTCCGCGGCGCTCGCAAGCACGACACATGCGGGCCCATAGCTCAATCGGTCAGAGCCCCCGGCTCATAACCGGGCCGTTCCTGGTTCGAACCCAGGTGGGCCCACGAACGTGGAACGAGCGCGTAGGCTGGCGCGCACGACGAAAGCGCGGCGAAGGAGAGTGAGTTGAGCGTCCCCGATCAGATTCGTGCCCTGGAAGACCTTGCCGCGATCGACGCGGAGCTCAAGACGCTCGGAGACGACATCGGCCAAGAGCGCGGCGCCCTGGAGGGGCTCCGGAGCAAGCTCGCTGCGCTCGACGACAAGCTGAAGAACGACCGTGGCCACCTCGCCGCGATCGAGAAGCTCCGAAACGAGTACGTCACCGAGGTGCGGACGATGCTCAACCAAGTGGAGCACTCGCGCGAGAAGATGAACCGCGCCCGCAACGAGCGCGAGGCCAACGCCGCGCAGCGCGAGCTCGAGGAGCTGCGCAAGCTCGTGCGCGACCGAGAGGACGAGATAGGTCGCCTCACGACCGACGCCGACGTGGCCCGCCAGCAGATCGACGCCGCCGACGAAGAGGTGAAGAAGGTCTCCGCGGACCTCGGGGCGACCGAGGGCGGCGTGCAGTCCAAGCTGACGGAGATCGAGGCGAAGCAGGCCGAGCGCAAGGCCGCCCGGGAAGATGCCGTCAAGAAGCTGCCCGCGCAGCTCTATCGCCGCTACGACATGATCCGCCAGAAGCGGGGCACCGGCATCGCCCAGACGACGACCGGCACCTGCAAGGCCTGCAACATGTCGCTCCCGCCGCAGCTGTTCCACCGTCTGCGCCGCGAGCCGCTGCTCGATCAGTGCCCGTCGTGCCACCGCATCATCTATTACGTTCCGCCGCAAGCGGAGGCGGCGACGGGCGACGCGGCGCCCAAGGGCTGACGTGAAGAGCTGCCCCGTCTGCCAGCGCGTCTATCCCAACGACGCGGGTTTTTGCCCGGCGGACGGCACGGCGCTGGTCGCCGCGAGCATGGCTCCTCCGCCGATGACGGAAGAGGATCCGCGCATCGGCAAGAAGCTCTGCGGTCGCTACGAGATCCGCCGCGTCGTGGCCGACGGAGGGATGGGCCGCGTCTACGAGGGCATCGACCGGCAGACGGACACGCGCATCGCGGTCAAGGTGCTCCACGACGACGTCGCTCGCGACGAGGTCTCCCTCGAGCGTTTCAAGCGCGAGTACGAGATCTCGAGCAAGCTCCCGCACGACCACATCGTCAAGGTGCTCGACTTCCAGCGCGACGAGGCGGCCAGGGTCTGGCTGCTCGTCATGGAATACCTCGACGGCGAAGAGCTTCGTATCGTGCTCAAGCGCGAGAAGTTCCTGCCGCCGGAGCGCCTCGTGCGCATGCTCTCGCAGGTCGCCATCGGCCTCGACGAGGCGCACGCGCGCCAGTTCGTCCACCGCGACCTCAAGCCGGACAACATCTTCCTGTGCGGCACGCGCGAGGGCGACATCGTCAAGCTGCTCGATTTCGGCTCGGTCAAGGACAAGAACAAGGACGCCAAGAAGCTGACCGTGCTCGGCACGACCATCGGCTCGCCGTACTACATGGCCCCCGAGCAGGCGCAGGGCCTCGAGACGCTCGACGCGCGCGCCGACGTCTTCGCGCTCGCGGCGATCGCCTACGAGTGCATCTGCGGCACCGTCCCGTTCCCTGGCAGCAACGGCCCCTCGATCCTGCTCGCCATCCTGACGAAGGAAGCCGATCCTCCGACGCTCTCCGCGCCCACGGCGAAGTATCACATCCCGCCCAAGCTCGACGACGTGATGGAAGAGGCGCTCGCGAAGAACCCGAACATCCGCACCAAGAGCGTGGGCGCGCTCGCGGACGCCATCGGTCACACCTACGGCCTCTCCGGCGACCACCGCCAGTGGGCCGCTACGCCGCAGGCGACCCTCGCCCAGCAGATCGCCGAAGCCAAGGCGCGCGTGATGGTCAAGCCGGCGCCGCTCGAGGCGGCCGCCGATCCCTTCGCGACGCCCCCTCCGCCCGCAGGCCAGTACGGGCAGCAGCCCGTGGGATATGGCTACGGCCCGGCGGGGGGCCAGGCGATGGATCAGGCCTTCGCGCAGGTGCGCGCGCAGCAGTACGGCTACGATCCCTCGACGGGCATGGCGGCGGGCGTACCGCAGGGCAAGCCGGTCTGGCTCATCCCGCTCATCGTCGTCGCGGCGGCAGTGCTCCTCCTCGGCGGGGGCTTCGCCATCTTCGCCGTCCTGCACTGATGAAGTGCCGTCCACGAATGTCGGCGTGCTATCTGCACGCCGCCTTCGCGCGGGCTACTTCTTCTCGCGCCTGCGCTGGGCGAGCCGCTCCGCGGTGCTGATCTTCGGACCTGCGCTGGGGACGCGGGGGCCCGGCGGCGTGCGCTGCTGCGGCGTCGGTGTCGCGATGGGACCCTTCGCGGCGGGCGGCGTCGCGTTCAGGATGCTCGAGCCTGCCGCGTAGCTCGGGCCGGGGGTGGCCTTGCGCTTGCGGGCGAGCAGCGCGTCGCTGGTCTTGGTCTGTCGGGCTGCGCGCTCGCGCTCGTGGGCCTCGGCGAAGGCCAGGGCTGCGCGCCGGTCGGCTTCGCCCTGGCGGGCGCGCGCTCGGCGCCGACCGGCCAGCGCCATCAAGAAGTCCGGAACGCCAAGGCGCCGCGACGCCACGCCGAGCAACATCGCGCTCGCCGCCACGAGGGCGAGCAGCGGGAGCAACGGCGTGTACGCGAAGCGTCGCGCCGCGCGGTCGTCGTAGAGGCCCGCGAGCGTGTCGCGGACCTTGCCGCCAGTCATGGTCGCGATGCGACCCAAGAGGATGCGGTCCCCCCCTCCCGCGGTCGGTCGCAGCTCCTCGCCCGCGCTCAGTACGGCGCCGGTCGTGCCGACCGCGTCGCCCGAGACCTCGTCCTTCGCCGTGGCCACGTACGTGCCCGGGCGCGAGAGCGGGACCGACGCGCCGTAGCGGCCCGCGCCGATGGCCTCGAGCGATACGTCGCGCGAGAAGCCGTCGGGGCCCGCGACGTGGACCGTCAAGCGGCGAAACGTCTGCGTGCGCCCGTCGTCGCCGACCACGTCCGCGCGGACGTGGAGCTCGCCACCCGTGGCGTCGCTCTCGAGGCGCACGCGCGGGTCGTCGGCTTTTCGTGCGGTGTCGCGTGCGAGCTGCCCCATCGCCTTCGCGCCGCCGGGCCATTTCGTCCAGGGGGCGCCCCACCGGTCCTTGAAGTCGCTCGTGAACGCCGCCGCGCGCCCGATCCCCACCGACCACGTCGCGAGCACGGGATCGTTCTCGGGCCCTCCGAGCGCGACGGTGGCGCGTGGCTTGGCGACGGTGACCACGTAGCCGCGCAGCTCGGGCGCGGTCTTCCAGTCGACGTTGCGCGTCGCGGGGCTGGGCGCGCCGAGGCTCACCTTGAAGGGATCCTCCTTGATGGAGCTGCGCGCGGCGATGATCGTCTCCTGCGTGAAGACGGCGGGGAGCTTGGTGGCGTCGTCGATGAGGTAGAAGCGGCCCGAGCCGAGCTTGCTCAGCACCTCGAGCTCCGCGGAGTCGTGGCCGTGGCCGAGCGAGATGACGCTCGTCGTGATGCCCTTGGCGGCGGCCCCGCTGACGATCGCGCGACAGCCCGCGATCTGCTCGGCGTCGTCTCCGTCGGCGAAGAGCAGCATGTGCTTGAGGTTGACCGACTCCTTCTCGAGCGCGGCGTAACCCTCGCGCAGCGCGAGGTCGGTGTAGATGCCGCCGCCGCCGACACTGACCGCGCGGATCTTCGCGGCGATGGCGTTCGTGTCGGTCACGGGCCCGAGCGGGACGGTCCACGCGGCCGCGGTGTCGACGTGCTCCACGCCGAGCCGGTCGCCCGAGCCCAGGAGCGACGCGGAGCGCGCGGCTGCCTCGTTCGCGAGGGCGAGCTTGGTCTGCCCGCCCACCGTCATCCCCATCGAGCCGGAGTAGTCGATGGCGATCACCTCGGCGAGCGAGGCGCGCCGCTTTTCCTCCTTGAGGTCGAAGGCCACCGGAGAGACCTCTTCGATCGGCGTGCGCGCGTAGCCGCCCGGGCCCATCGACCGATCGCCGCCCATCAGCCAGAGGCCGCCGCCGAGGTCACGGGCGTAGCTGGCGAGCGCGTCGATCTGGGTGGTCGCGAGATCGCTCGCTCGGATGTCGCTGAGGACGACCAGGTCGTAGCCGGCGAGGCTACCGACGTCGGCGGGAACGCCGGTCGCGGCCCTCTCGACGGTGCGGAAGCCACTCGCTTCGAGCGCGGCGGCGAGCGGCGCGCCGTGGCCCGCGTCGCCCTCGAGAATGAGGGCGACGGTCTGCCCGCGCACCTTCACGAACGTGGAGCCGGCGTTGTCCTCGGGCGAGCCGTCCTGCGCCGGATTGGCCGCACTGACCTCCACGTCGTAGCGGTGCAGGCCCGGATCGCTGGCGATCTCGCGCAGGCGCAGGACGTCCTCGCCGGCAGCCACCTTGACCTTGCCCGTGTGGATCAGCTCTCCGTCGCGCTTGATGCGGACGTCGAGATCCGCGGCCTGGGTGCTCGCCGTCACGACGCGCAGGTCCATCGCCTCGCCCTCGTCGGCGTGGGTGGGCGCGCGAACGCTCACGACTCGGACGTCCGGGAAGGTCTTCTGATCGAGCGGTACCACGTCGACCGGGACGTCGGCCGCGACCGCGGCGGCAGCGGCTGCGAGGGCGTCTCCGCGCGTCTGGACCCCGTCACTCACGAGCACGAGGCGCGAGGCCGTGTCCGCCGGCAGCTCGGCGAGCGCGCGCCGGATCGCGGCCTCGATGTTCGTGCCGTCGCGACCGAGCTGCACGCGCTGAGGCGGGGGAAGGTCCGATTTCGGGCGCGCCGGATCTTCGACGAGCGCCTCGGCGGCGAAGGCGACGGTCGCGATGCGGTCGTCGTCGTGCATGCCCTTCTCGGCGATGCGAAGCTCCGCTGCGACGCGCGCGTCCGCGCTCGGAACGAGATCGATCGAACGCGACCGGTCGATCATCATGATGATGGTCATCCGGTCGAGGGGCCTGCCGAGCTCGGGCTCCGTCGCGGCGAGGGCGGCGGCGAAGCCCGCGAGCGTCGCGAACGAGACGACGAGCGCCCGCCGGAGCCGCGTCATGCGCGCCGGCAGCAGCGCCAGCCGCCAGACGAAGAAGAGCGCGAGCGCCGCCACTCCCAGGAGCCCCAGCGGGTGCCCGAAGCGGACGTACGTCTCGCGGATGAGGAGCGCCTGGATGAGGCCCTGGTAGAGGAGCGGCGCCACGCCGAGCAGGCCGGTCAGCACCGCGCCGAAGACGGGCGCTCCGCGGCGCCGCACCGAGCGAACGAGCAAGGCCAGGGCGATCAGGTAGACCGCGCACGCGCCGAGCATCCAGTAGCGGGCGAAGATCACGCTCACGCGGCGCCCCCACCCCTGGCCTTCGCGGCGACGCTCTCGAGCGTCACCTCGCGGCGCTTGCGCGTCATCCAGAACACGTCGAAGGCGATGAGCGCGGCTGCCGCGAGGGCCAGCCAGAGCCCCCACTCGTGGTGCGCGTCGGCCACGCGGGTGGTCGTCGCAGCGACGCCGCCGTTCTGGTCGATCAGCACGGGCCTGCCGCGAATGTCGCTCTCGCGCTCGCTCGTCAGGTTCGCGACGACGACCGCGTTGCCGTAGCGCGGCGTCGTCCATCGCGCGCGGTAGATACCGGCCTTGTCGATCGCGGGGACGATGGCGAAGCCGCCCTTCGCCGCGACCTCGTGCTCGGGCATCCCCGGACCGTCCACCTTCACGCTCGTGACGTCCTTCGGGAGCGCGATGCGGAGCGGCTCGCCCGTGCGCGCCGGCCCGGTGGTGCCTTGGCTGCGGTGCAAGCGCGCCATCTCCACTACGTTGCGGATGAACAGGACGAACGACGCCTTGAGCGGCCAGTCCGTCTCGCCCACGTCGTAGCCGAGGATCGTCGCGGTTCGGCCCGGCGTCGAGGCGTCGGCGATGAGCGTGATCGTCCCCGCGCGCAGCAGCGACGCATTGCCCGGTGCCTTGAGCGGCGTGGCCTTGGAGAGGTGGACGCCGTCGAACGTGAGGAACCGGAAGCGCGGGTCGCCTTGCTCCCACGAGGTGATCTGCGGTTGATCGACGGGCCCGCCCACGTCGACGCCCATGCAGTTGCCGCTCGGCGGGTTGACGACCAGCACGTCGAGGCCGGGCATGTTCTCAGGGCAGACGCCCTCGGCGACGACCAGCGCGTCGGGATCGATGTTGACCGTGCCGAGCTGGCTCGGCGTGAGCTTCTGCACGTCGAGGTCCGGGTCGGCCTCGAGCGCGCGGCCGATCCACGAGTAGCCGGCGGCGGCGTGCGCGACGGGCATCTTGCGACCCTGCGGCACGCGCCCGTAGGCGACGTCGTCGAGCGGGAGCGCGTCGCCGGGGGACACCTGCATCACCAGGCCCTTGCCGTATTCGAGAGGCGAAGGCTCGAACGCGAGCACGACGGCGGTCTTCTCGCCAGGTGGCAGCAGCAAACGCCGAGACGCCGCCGGGTCCTTCTTCCCCTCCACGGTCACGGTGACGTACGCGTCGCGGGCGGCCGTGCCGTAGTTGCGCAGCATGCCGAAGGCCTGGACCTGGTCGCGATGGGTCACCGGGTCGACGCCAGCCCGCACGTCGACGCGGACGATGCCGACGTTGTCCTCCGGATCGCCGACAGTGACGACCTGGAGGTCGAGGCCGGCCGTGGCGAGGGGCGCATCGCTCGCCAGCGCCCCGTCCGTGATGAGAAGAACGCGCCGCTTGCCCCCGAGCGAGCGAAGGCGATCCGCCGCGAGCCCCACGGCCGCGGACAGGTCGCCCTCGACCTCGCGCACGGCGACGGTCTTGAGCGAGGTCTCGAGACGTCGGACGTCGCGATCGAGCGGAGAGACGATGCGCGCCTCGCGCGCGCCCTCGATCACGATGGCGTCGGCGCCGGTGTCCATGCTCTGCAGCGCGTGGCGGGCGGCCTCGATGGCCAGCGCCATGCGCGTGGTGGGCTTGCCGTCGGGGGTCTTGGCCGCGGCGCCCATCGACGCGCTCGTATCGATGACGATGGCGATGTGATCGCCGGTGAGCTTGTTCCCCCGGAGGGCGGGTCGCGCGAGCGCGAGCGAGAGGCCGATCAGCGCGAGCAGCTGCAACCACAGCGGCAGCTCCGGCACGAGCTTCTTGAACGGGTGCTTCGCGAGCAGGTCCCGGCGCGCCTCGGCCCAGAGCCAGGTGGACGGCACGCGCAGTCGCTGCCGCTTCACCTTGAGAATGTACAGCACGACCAGCGGAACGATGGCCGTCAGCAGCCAGAGCCCCTTGGGGTTGAGGAACTCGACGCCGTGCATCTCAGTCCACCACCCTGCCGACGAACCGCCGAACGGGCGGCAGGAGGGGCTCGTCGGTGATCACACGGACGTACGCGCCGCGTACCTTCTTGGCGAGCGCTCGCAGGCCGAGCACGAGCTGGTTGAGCCGCTCGAGGTAGGCCTCGATGGCGCTCGCGTCCATCGTCACCTCGACGGCCGCGCCCGACTCGGCGTCGACGAGAGCGTAGTCGCCGTCGTAACGAGGCTCGACCTCGTCGCGCGAGAGGACTTGCACGAGCGTCACGTCATGACCGGCGGCCGCGGCCCGCGTGATGGCGGCGTCGAAGGGGCCCGAGTCCATGAAGTCGCTCACGACCACGAGCATGCCCGGCCGCGGCGAGCGCAGCGTGACCTGCTCGATCGCGCGCGACAGGTCCGTGCCTCCGCGGGGCTCGATGCGATCGAGCTCGCGGAGCAGCTTCGGAAGCGCCGCGCGGCCGCGCGACGGCTCCGCGACGAACGTCAGCCCCTCGCTCGCGGACAGCACCTGCGCCCGCTCCGAGCCAGCGAGGGCCATGTACCCGATCGCGGCGGCCATCTTCTTCGCGATCTCGAGCTTGCTCGGCTCGCCGGCCTCCAGCGAGAGGCTCGCGTCGACGACGAGGCGCACGACGACGTCCTCCTCGGCGCGGAAGAGCTTGAACACGGGCTCGCCGGTCCGGGCGAAGGCGAGCCAGTCGATGCGGCGCAGGTCGTCGCCGGGAGCGTACGCCCGGTGCTCGAGGAACTCGGCGCTGCTGCCGCGCCGCCTGGACATGCGATCGCCGCCGCCACCGGACCGCGCCCGCACGTGCAGCCGCCTCCGCAGCGCCTCGAGCTCGCGGGCGAACGACGCGTCCAGGAGCATCAGGAAGGCGCCCCGCTCGAGGGCACGCTCGCGGCCGCCCGCGCGTCGTCCTCGGCCTGGAGCGCGGCGTCGGTCTGGGCCCACTGCACGCTCTGCTCTCGCACGGTCCTCGCGCTGCGGCGCGCCGCGAACGCGAGCAGCAGGAGGCCGATGAAGCCCCAGAGCAGCGCCATGGCGAGGCCCACCGGCACGATGGGAGTGTCGTCGCCGGGGCCGTGATCGAGTCGGCTCACCATCACGTAGGCGTAGAAGGGGCTCGGGGCGCCGACGACGAGCCAGGTGTCGTCGTGCGTGCTCGTCACGACGCCGCCGATGGCCGCGACGACCCACGGCGCCGCGGAGGCCAAGAACAAGACCGCGCTCGTGACGAGCCTCGCGATCCACGGCGACTGGCCACGCGACCGGAAGTACGTGACCAGGCCCATCGTGAAGACGAAGTAGGGAGCGCAGTACGCGCCGAAGACGAAGATCTGCGTCAGCCTGTCGGTCCGCGAGGGTGTGTAGAGCGAGTAGTAGCCCAGCGTCGTGCTCGGCGGAGGAGTCGGCTGCAGGTAGAGCGCGGCGGCGTCGATCGCCATGATGCCGAGCAGCGCGAGGAAGCCCAGCACGACCACGAGCGACGCGGTCTTGGCGAGCCCGGGACCGAAGAATCGCCGGAAGACGCCGGCGCCGGCGCGGCGCCAGTGCACGAGCACTCGCCGCGAGGGGCCGGCCGGGTCGAAGGCGAAGAGCAGCGCGCAGAACCCCGCGTAGGCGGCGAAGACCGTCTCGCCGGCGACGGACCACGCCACGCGGTCTTTGTCGTCGAGCGCGACCACGCCCGGCAGCGCGCACGCGATCGCCACGAGCGGTGTGCACACGAAGAACCAGCGCTTGAGGCCCGTCGAGCGATCGTCCGTCTCGCCCGTGAGGTTCGCGACGGTGACCTCGTAGAGGAACCACGCCGGCACCAGGATGAGCAAGAGAGGCATCGCGACGAGCAAGAGCAGGTACTCGAGCCCGAGGGGTGCCCGCGTGTAGGCCAGCGGCAACCACACCGGGAAGCCCTCGGGCACGTCGCTCCAGAGCTTGTGGATGCCGAACGATCCCCAGAAGCCGAAGACCGCGTACAGCAGCGGCCCCAGGCAGATCGCGAGGATGAGCGTGAGGACGATCGCGCCGCGCAGGCTCGACATGAGCGAGCTCACGGCGAGGCCGAAGGCGACGGCGAGCGCGGCGAAGACGAACAAGAACGCGAACGCGACCACGACCTCGGTGGCGGTGACGCCGCCGAAGAGGAAGGGCAGGGCGCCCACCGGCGCGAGCACGACGATGTGCATCGCGATCGACGTGTACGCCGCGACGAATTTCCCGCGCGCGATGTCCTTCGGCGTGAGGCCCGTGAGGAGCACCGCCTCCCAGGTGCGCCCTTCGCGCTCGGACGCGATCGAGTTCGCCGCGACCGTCGGCCCGACGATCATGACGACGAAGGCCGCGATCGAGAAGAACGTCTGGAACAGGCCGCCGCCGAGCGACGCGGGGCTTGTGTTGTCCGTCGCGGCGATGCCGCCGATGGAGCACATGAGCAGCGAGATCGTCAGGCTCAGCGAAAAGAGGACCCACGGCGTGCGACCGAGCCGCGCCGATTGGCGCATCTCGCGCATCCAGATCGCGTTCGGCTCGCGGAAGAGCCGCGCGATACGCCCGGGCCGCTTCTGGACCGAATTCGGCGACGCTGCGGCCGTCATTGGACCTCGCCTTTC
>DATIQP010000774.1:0-4976 GCA_035470765.1 Polyangiaceae bacterium
GTCGTCTCTGCGCCCGAGCCGGCGAAGGCGCCGGCGCCTGTGGCTGCTGCTCCGACGCCGGCCGCTGCCCCGGTCGCCGCCCCGCCTGCAGCCGCTCCGGCCGCGGCGCCTGCCGCGGAGGCCGCACCGTCCGCCGCGCCGGCGAAGAGTAGCCTCCTCGAGCGTATCAAGGCGCAACAGAACACCGCGACCGCGGAGCTCGAGAAGAGCGATCCGCGCCACGCGAACGCGCGCCGTCTCGCGCGCCTCTTCGTCTCGGAGATCAAGCTCTACCACGAGGACGCGGTCCGCCTCGGCAAGGCGAACAACGACCTCTACGAGCGACTGTTCGAAGACATCGCGCTCTCGCGGCAGAATTTCCAACAGCGCGTGCCCGGCGAGGTCCGCGAGAAGTTCGACTACCTGTACGACGAGATCGTTCGTCAGCTCTGCGATGGGGATGCGGCGAAGCTCGGCCCGAAGGCGCCGAAGCCGAACCCTCCCCGAGCATGATACAGGTTGAGCCCCCAACGATGGCGCCATCGAGAGATCCCCGCACTCCTACCCTCGCCGTTCCCGGTGTCATCCACGTCGCGCCCGACACGCGCGGCGCGCAGGTCGTGCAGCTCGGCGTGGCGGCGGGGTGGACCACGCCGCCCGGGATCGCGCAGTGGTCGCAGGAGCTCTCGCTCGTCGCCCGCGCCGACGTCACCCCCGCACTGCGTGACGAGCTCGCTCTAACGATGCCCGAGGACGGCATCGCACCCAAGCGTCATCCGCTCGCCCACAAGGCGGCCGCATCCATGCAGTTCATGGGCGTCACCAGCGAGGCGGTGCCGAAGCTGCTCGAGAAGGGCGTCCGCGTGCACACCGTCGGCTTCGACCGTGTCACGAGCGGGTTTTATTACCTCGCCGAGGGCGGCAAGGGCGAGGCGATCAAGGTGCAGGGCGATCTGATCGAGCTGATGGCGCCGCAGCTCGAGAAGGGCGAGGTCACCAACGCCGAGATCGAGTCCCACCTCGATCGCTTCATCGACCGCGTGCTGCTCCATCTCTCCGGCGGTCAGCTCGACGAGCTGCGGGTCGAGCTCGCCAACGCTCTGCCGCGCCTTTCGACCGACGCGCGCGGTCTGCGGGGCGTCGATCTCGACGCGTTCGAAGCCGAAGCGGCAGCGAACGCGGAGCGTGGAAAGAAGCACGAAGGGGGCGCGCGAAAGCTCGCCGCGGCGCTCGAAGCGGCCAAAGACACCTCGAGCCCCGTGAAGGTGCCGCTGTTCGGCGAGGCGAAGCCGCGCGCGCAGGCGCCCATCGCGGTGATGCTCGCCGGCTCGGCGACGACGCTGCCTGGGCGCTCGTTCTGGACGGTGACCGGCGCGCCGCAGGAAGAGAAGGCGCCCACGCCGAAGCCGGCCGCCGCAGCAGCGAGGACGTCGAAGCCCGCGGCGACGGCAGCGACCCGCCCCCGCGTGCGTTCCGCGCCGACGGGCGCCGCCGCGCCGGTCGCACCGCGGCCGACGCCTTCTCCGAAGCCGAAGCCAGCCGCGGTGGATGTCGAGAAGAAGCCCGAGGCCGTACCGGCCGTCGCCGTGACGCGCATCGTCGCGGTCGATGCCGAGAAGACGGAGCCGATGAAGTTCGAGCCGAAGCACGAGCCGACACCGGTCGAGGCGAAGGCGGAAGAGAAGAGGCCCGTCGCCCCAACGCCGGTCGAGGAGAAGAAGCCGGAGCCGGTCGCGGCCAGGGTGGAAGAGAAGAAGCCGGAAGCGAAGAAACCCGCCGCCGAAGAGAAGAAGCCCCAGAAGGAGAAGGCCGCCGCCGCGAAGGAGGTCGCTCCAAAGGAGAAGAAGGCCCCCGCGCCGATTCGGAAGGCGGCGGAGCCCGCGCCCCGGAAGTCGAACGCGGCGCTCTGGATCGTCCTCCTGCTGATCATCGCCGCCGCGGCCACGTTCTTCTGGATGCAGAAGCACTGAGCACCGGCGGGGCGTAGGAAAAGGTAGCGCGGTCGCTCGAGCAGGCGGGCAATACGTATTGCCTCTCATGCGCACTCCATCGAGATGGAATCGCGACCCGGGTGAGTCGGAGCGTAACCGAAGTCAGTGAGAGGGGCGGCTTCGCTTGACGACGTACATCGCCTTGTCGGCCGCTGCGATGAGCTGTTCCCCCGTGGCTCCGTCTCGCGGGAAGATCGAGACACCGATGCTCGACCCGACGACCAACGGAGTCACGACCCCGTTCACCTCGAGCTCGCACGGCGCGGCGATCACGTCACCGAGGCTCCGCACGATCGCGGCCACGTCCTCCTCCCGCTTGATCTCGAGGAGGAGGTAGAGAAACTCGTCACCGCCATGACGACTGACCGTGTCGTCGCGGCGGGTGTTCTTCGTCAGCCGTTCGGCGATCGTGCAGAGTACGAAGTCGCCGACTTCGTGCCCGTAGTCGTCGTTGATCCGCTTGAAGTCGTCGAGGTCGACGAACATCACCGCGAGCGTCCAACCGTGCCGCCGAGCTTGGGCGATCCCGTGCTCGAGGCGATCGTGGAAGAGTGCGCGATTCGGGAGGCCGGTCAGCCCATCGTGGAGCGAAGCGTGGCGATCGGCTTGGCCTTGCTCGGTCACCGTCTCGAGCTGCACCTCGAGCGCGTGGCGTTCGCGCACCTCGGCCTTCAGCGCGCGGTTCATCACCGAGAGCTCGTCGGCGGCCTCTTGGACCTTTCCCTCGACCGCTTCGCTCTTCTCGATCACCTCGTCGGCTGCCGCGGTGCCGACCTGCGAGGCGAGCTCCGCCTTCAGGGCGACGTTCACCGAGCCGAGATCCTCGGCCGCTTCGTCGACCAGGTCTTGAACGCGCTCGCCCTGCCCGACCACCGCATGGAGCGACTTTGCGGGCACTAGTGGATCGGCGGGCTTGCTCATGGGATGGGCGGGCGTCGCCTGCGCGCACAGTATGGGGCGCGCGCCGAGGTAGCAAGCACGAGCGCAAAGAATGCCGGCGTCAGTTCGGCGGGGAGCGATGATCGCGCCGCGCTGCGCCGGCGGGATGTTCAGGTTGCTGCCGCGGTGTCGCGCGCGACGACGGCCGAGGCGGCAGTGAGAGGCCGGCTGAACCGCCGAGTCGACCGTCTTGCCCGACACCGACCCATGACACGTGGCGCGCGTTCCGTCGAAGAACCCGCGCTGGAAGCTCTGGTGCGAGTACTCGCCGGAGTGGAAGCTCATCGCCTCGTGTTGGAAGCGCGGCTCGAGCAAGCAGGCAAGCTTACGTATTGCCTCTCGTGCGCACTCCATCGAGACTGCAATCGTGACCTGGGCGGCGTCTCCAACCATGCTCCATCCGCGATCGATGCTCGGCGTGGCGCTCGCCGCGATCGCGCTCGCTGGCTGCCACCAATCGTTCAGCTTCGACGTCAAGGGCGCGCCGCGGACCGAGGTCACTTTCAGTTGCGGCGACCAGTTCTTCCGTCTCACGCTCGACGCCAGCGGGGCCAGCTCGGCGACCGCCGTCCCCAACCTGTGCTCGCTGTCGACCTCCGCGCCGATCACGGTGGTCGTGCACTGCCACAGCAAGACCTGCGGCTTCGATACGCCGCCGACCGGTTACACCCAGCTCACCGATGGCGAGACACGCACCTTTGCCATCGCGCCGCGCCCCACGGCTCCGCCCTGATCGCCATGCAGCGCGCCGTCGCATGGTTCCCGAGCTCCATCGCGCTCACGTTGCTGGTGGTACTCGGGCCGCCTTGCGTCGTGGTCGCGATCCTCGTCGCGCTGAAGGTGGACGCGCGTAACCCCGCGGTGACCGGCGGGATCACCGCCGGCGTGCTCGGCCTCATCGTGCTGAGCGTGCTCGGGAGCTGATCGGAGTGGAGTCGGCGCGCGGCCGATGCCGTCACTGCGCCACGCCCTGCAGGACCGGCGATCCGAACACACAGTTCGCCTGCGACCCGTCGCACGTGCGCGTACCGCACCGTCGCGCACAGCTTCGACTACCACGACTACTCGACGGGCTTTCGCTGCTGCGCGGACCTCCGATGCGAAGGGCCGACCTCAGGCGGAATACGCCATGAGGAACCGCGCCACGCGCGCGAGCGCGTCGATGCGCTCCGCTTCGAGCGCGCGATCCGCGTAGAGCATGCGATGGAGCTGCTCGCCGTCGAAGATGGCGACGACCGTGTCGACGAGCAGACCGAATTTGTCTCCGAGCGACTCGGCGAGATCGGGCAGGAGCGCGCGCGCGAGGTCCTCGATTTGCTTGCTGTACTCTTTCCATACCGGCGCGAGCGCCTTCTTCAGCGCGGCGTCCGTGCGGCTCGCGTGAACGAGCTCGAGCCACACCTGGTTGATGCGCGAGCGGCACGTGTCGCGCAAGAGCCTCAGCGCGAGGACGAGCGGGTCCTCCGTCTCGTGGAGCGACTCGAACGCGCTCGTGTAGCGCGCGAGGATCTGCCGCGCGACGTCCTGGCCCACGGCCACCATGAGCGCCTCGCGCGTCGGGAAGTGCCGAAAAAGCCCGCCGATCGACACGCCCGCGCGCGTCGCGACGATCTGCATGCTCGTGCCCGCGTAACCCGACTCGAGGATGCTCTCGATCGCCGCGTCGAGCACCTTGCGGATCGTCCCCTCGCGACGCTCGGCCTGCGTCCTACGCGGCTTGCGCATCACGACGGCTCGCGTTCGCGCGCGGCGCGACCTTCTCGCCCGCGGGCAGAAACTGCCCGAAGCCTTTGTGACCGAGCGACGCCTCGATGACGCCGTCGCGCGAAGCGACGCGGCCGCCGATGAGGACGACCGACACCGCGCCGTCGCTCCGGTTCACCATGCGCACGAGCCCGTCGAAGTTCTCCATCGGCGCCTCGTGGTAGACGTCGAGCCGCGAATCGAGCGCGGCCGGGTTCACGACGACGACGTCGGCGCGATCGCCCACGCGGAGGTGCCCCGCGTCGATCCCGAGCCAGTCGCCGACCTCGCCGGTGAGGCGCCACACGGCCTTCTCGAGCGGCA
>DATIQP010000775.1:0-1672 GCA_035470765.1 Polyangiaceae bacterium
CGAGGAGATCCACGTCAAGATCGGGCGCGTCCCCAAGAGCGCGCAGGCCCAGGGCGGCCCGCACCGCGCCGCGCAGCCGGCCATCCCGCTCGATCAGATCCGCGCCATCGCCGGCGTCACGCGCTACGAGTACGACGAGGACCGCCGGGATCTCGGCGTGTTCTTCGACCGCAAGCAGACCGACGCCGAGACCGTGATCGGCCAGACCCTCTGGATCCTGCTCAACGCGCAGGTGCGCATCAGCGGCGTGACCAAGGGCCGCGGGCTCGAGCAGCGCGTGATGGACCTGACCGACGACTGAGCTCCGGCGAGCGCGAGCTCAGTTGACAGCACTTCAGAGCTTCGCGTTCAGCGGGTCGTACTTGCTGCCGCCCTTGGTGAAGGGCTTCTCGCTCTTGTAGGGCTTGGACGACCGCGGCGCGTTCTCGACGCGGGCCTTGCGGCGTTGCTCGGCCTTGCGCTCGTTGCCCTGGTCCATGTCCGCGAGGGCCTTCTTCTGCGCCTCGGTGAGCGTGGGCGCCTGCGGCGCGGGGGCCGGCTCGGCGGGCGCCGTCGCGTTCGGCGCGCTCGGCTGGGTGACGTTCGCGGCAGCACCCGCCGCGGCCGCGTCGTGACCGGACGCGCCGAGCTTCGTGACGCCGAGGACCGCGATCGCGGCGACGGCGGCGAGCCCGCCCAGGATGCCGACCACCTTCTTCGTCCTGGAGCCGCCGCGCAAGCTCGCCGGGATCTCGTCCTCGTCGATGGACGAGACGAACGGCGCCGTGCTGTAGATCGGCTGGTACGAAACGACGGGGGCGGGCGCGATCGCGGGCCGCGGCGCCGGCTGCGGGGCGGGCTCGGCCTCGGCCGCGAGCTCCTCGGCGAGCGTACGCCACTTCATCGCGCCGTCGCGCCGGACGTAGCAGCCCTCGTCGATCATCCCGACCTGGAAGGCCGCGTCGAGCTGGTCGAGCGTGAAGATGCGAACTTCGCCCGTGGGCAGTTGCACGTGCCAGATGTCTTCGTGGACCTGATCCATCGTCGCCTCCAGAGCTGCCGGGAAGAATGAACCGTTCGAGCCTGCGGAATGAACGAAGGCGAAACTCTAACGGTGCGCCCAAGCCAGGGAAGCCCAAACCGCTCGAATTTCAGTCAAAAACCGCCAAAATCGGAAGAATACGGCCGCGCTGGACGGGTTCGGGGCAGGCCGTCCGGGGGCAGGTCTTGGCGCGTCGGTGAGGGTCGGCTTGCGCGTCGAAACGCCCGAGAGTAGTTTCCCGCGCTCGCTACGGCTGTTGGAGAGGTGACCGAGTGGCCGAAGGTACTCGCTTGCTAAGCGAGCGTAGGTCAAAAGCCTACCGAGGGTTCGAATCCCTCCCTCTCCGCTAGAGCAAAGAAGACGAGCAGGCCTGATTCAGGGACCGAGCACCGCCGCGGACCAGCGCTCGAGCGCCGCGCAGTCTTCCGGCGCGACCAGCACGAGCACGTCGCGCCGCTTGCGAGCCAGGGCGGTCGCGCCGGACGCGCGCGCGGCGCACGCGAAGGTCTTGGCCGCATTGGTGCCGAGCGCGGCGCGCGCCAGGATCGTGAACGCGTCGCGCGCGTGGGCGTCCGCGTCGGGCGCGGGCGCGTCGTCGTAACGGATCCTCCACGCGAGCGCCGCGCGGCTACCATCCTTCACCATCACCAC
>DATIQP010000776.1:0-11508 GCA_035470765.1 Polyangiaceae bacterium
CCCACATCGACCCCAAGGCGATGGGCGCCTTCGACGCGTACCGAGACGCCTTCGAGGCGCACTTCAACCAGGCGGACCTCGAGGCCGCGCGCCAGCACGTGGCGCGGGCGCGGGCGCTGCAACCAGGTCAGTCGGTGTACGCCTTCGTCGCAGGTTTGCTGGAGCTCTGCGCGCGCGACGCGACCTCGGCGCTCCTCTGCTTCGACGACGCGGTGCGAGTCGGCCACCCGGACGCGGCGCGCGTCGCGTCATACCACCTCTGGCGTGGGCGCTCGCTCGACGTGCTCGGCCGCCGCGACGAGGCGACGCGCGAGTACCGCGAAGCGAAGTCCGGCGATCCGAGCGTCCGCCGCGCCGCCGAGAAGAACGAGCGCAAGGCGTACAAGCTGCGCGCGCCGGCCATCGAATGGAACTTCGGTGAGGTCATCTCGCCGTGACAAAGCTGGCGCGCGCGCGATCGCGTGCCCACACTCAAGACGTGGAGCTTGTTCGGGAGCCTCATACCGTACCTGCCACGCGTCACGACCAACGCCACGTCACGCTGCTGGGCATGCGCCTGCGCTACATCGACGTGGGCACGGAGAAGGGTGAGCCGCCGCTGCTCCTGTTGCACGGGCTCGCTTCGCGCATCGAGGAGTACGAGGATCTGGTCGAGCACCTCGGCGCGCGCCGCCGCATCATCGTGCTCGATCTGCCTGGCAACGGCTACTCCGACAAGCCCGACCGGCCGTACTCCCTCGCCCTCATGGAGGACGCGGCGCTCGCCTTGCTCGATCACCTCGGGATCGAGCGCGCCAACGTCGCCGGCGGCAGCCTCGGCGGCAACCTCACCTTGCGGCTCGCCAGGCGCCAGCCGGAGCGCTTCGAGAAGCTCGCCGCGTGGGCGCCCGCCGGCGCGTGGGAGCCGGCGCAGTTCTGGCCGCGGCTCCTGCAGCCGCTGCGGTGGTTCCCGGGAAGCTGGATCTTCTGGCCGATGGCGCGCCTGCAGTCGCGATTCTGGTACCACCCGGCGTGGGAAGGACGGACGAAGGCGCTCGCGGGCGCGTTCGCGCACTTCCGCGAGGTCTACTGCACCGGTTTCGTCCGGATGTACTTCGATCTCGGCTTCGAGCAGATCACGACGTCGCTCTTCCCGATCGCCCCGCGCATCCGCCAGCCCACGCTGCTGCTCTGGGGCGACCAGGACAACGGCCTGAACATGGGCGCCGGCGTCAAGCGCCTCTCCACCATGATCCCCCGCGCCAAGCTCGTCGTCTTCGAGAACGCCCGCCACGCGCTCGCGGTCGAGATCCCGAGCAAGCTGGCCACGCAGCTCGAAGGGTTCTTGGTCCCGCAGCCGGCCTGACGCCGGCTTTCTGCGTCAGGCTGCTCCGCGGCGGTACGGCGCCTCGCACACCTCACACTCGAAGAAGAGCGAGTGCATCCAGCAGCCGACGCAGAACCCGAGCACCGCCTCGAGCCACGTGAGCGCGAAGCAGATGCCCACCACGCCGGCGATCCATCGGGCCTCTACGTGCATGAGGCGCATCGTGAGGCACGTCACGCCGAGCGCGGCCCCGAGCAGCCACGCGAAGCGCTTCGGCGCCATCGGCTTCCACACGGGCCGCAGGCTCATGGTGGCCAGGGTGCCCAGCACTCCGACCGGGCTGAGTGGCGTGAGGCCCGTCGACGCGGCGACGAGCATGTCGAAGATCACGAACGGCCCGACGTAGATCACCGGGTCGAGCTGGGGCGCCGTGAGGAGAATGAAGATCGTCGTCGCCGACAGGATGTTGAGCATGCCCGCCCGCGCGCGTGTCGCAGTCTCGTTGACGGAGCGGCCCGCGATGCCGGGGACGACCTGACCCATGGCCCACCAGGGCTTGTTGAGGAAGGTGTGAGGAGTCGTCATTCGGTCGACATGCTTTTAGCCGGTGGCGACGTGGCGCGTCCAGACGGAGTCGGCGCTAGCATTGGGGGCATGGCACACTGGGAGCACCGGCCCGAGCCGAAGTGGGCGAAATTCGAGTTCAACCAGCCCTACCAGAAGGGCCTCAAGCGCCTGCGCGAGGAGGTCCTGGCCAAGACGGACTTCGACCCGGCCACGCTCTGGCAGTGGGGGACGATGCAGGCGATGGCGCTCGTCGAGGTCCTGAAGTCGTGCGAGGCGACGTTCGGCGCCGAAGGGCAGAAGCTGGTGTGCGATGCGTTGCACCGCATCGGCCACGACGTCGGCCGGCAGATCCTCGAAGGCGTCGAGATCCCCAAGGAGCTCACCGAGACGGAGTTCATCTCGTTCTACGCAACGGTCATCAACCGCATCGCGTACGCCTCGCTGGAGGAGCCGCGCATCGACGAGGAGGGCAAGGCGAGCTTCGACATCGTCTGGTGCCCGCACCAGGATCACTACGGCGCGTTCGACTGCCGCGTGCAGCGCTACTTCGTGCAGGGGATGATCGACGCGGCACGCGAGCACGCGTCGGGGTTCGGCTTCGAGGTGCGGTTCGATACCACGATTCCGTCGGGGGCGCCGACGTGCCACTTCACGATGTGGAAGCCGACCGCGGAGGAGCGGGCGGTGTGGGAGGGGACGACGAGGCTGATCGAGGAGAAGGCGCTGGCGAGGGCGAAAAAGTAGGAGGCGGAGACGGAGTCGGAGATGGCGAAGAGGACGGCGTTGGTGACGGGGGCGAGCCGAGGGTTGGGGCTCGAGACGTGCAGGCAGCTCGCGCGCAGGGGACTTCGCGTCATCCTCACGAGCCGTTCGGGGAAGGCCGTGCGGGGCGTCGAGGCGGAGGCTCGGCGCCTCGACGTGGTCGATCCAGCGAGCGTCGTTGCGCTCGCGGCCGAGCTCGAACGCGAGGGGATCGCGCTCGACGTCCTGGTCAACAATGCGGGGATCGCCCTCGACGGCTTCGACGCCGACGTCGCGCGGCGCACGCTCGAGACGAACTTCTTCGGCGCGATGCGCGTGACGGACGCCTTGCTCTCGCGCATCCCCGACGGTGGCAACATCGTGATGGTCTCGAGCGGGATGGGCGAGCTGTCTTGCGTCTCGCCCGCGCTTCGCGAGAGGCTGAGCGACCCGCACCTGTCGCGTGACGCGCTCGTCGCACTGATGGCGTCCTTCGTTCGCGACGTCGAGCACGGACGACACGCCAAGGCCGGCTGGCCGTCGTCGGCTTACCGGGTCTCGAAGGTCGGCCTCAACGCGCTGACGCGCGTCCTCGCTCGCGAGCTGGGGCCGCGCCGGATCCGGGTCAACGCCGTCTGCCCGGGATGGGTCCGCACGGACATGGGCGGGCCGGGCGCGAGCCGAAGCGTCGAGGACGGCGCGGCGTCGATCGTCTGGGCCGCCGTGCTCGAGGATGGCCCGACGGGCGGGTTCTTCAGGGACGGCGAACCGATTTCTTGGTGACGGGGCGCTATCGGGAGCGGAGCGAACGATCTGCTAGGCTCGATATGTGAGACGTGTCGTGTGGAGCTTGCTTCTGGTTGGTTGCGGGCAAGCACACCCCGACGTCCCGATTGACGCTGGCAATGATGTTTCGGCAGATGCGCAAGCCGACGTCTTCGCACCGTTGCCCGATTGCACGGTGGATGGAGGGACGCTCTCCGATTGGCAAGGCTGGCATCGAAGCCCGGCGCTCGGCGCGTGTTGCATGACCGACGTCCCCGACGACGTCGATGCGAGCGTGCCCCCGCTGGCGTGGGTGCCCTGTGACGGTGGGCTGGGGTGCTCGACACTCGACATCCAGTGGGATGCGGGGATTCACCCAGGGACCTTCTTCAACGGCAGGGTCTCGCGCGGTCCCGATGGCAACGCACGGTATCTGCAGTTTAGCCGCGTCCTCCAAGACGACACTCCCGACGTGCAGATCTACGAATACGACGTCTACGACATGTCGTCGGCAGCCCCGGTCGCCGCGTGGCGCGCCGAGTTCACCGAGAAGTGGACGTGGGGCGAGTGCATCGCGGCCCCGTTCGTGGCCCCAACCGGGATCATGCTCAGAGCCACGGACTACCGCTACGACGAGCCATTCTCCGAGTGGTTCGGGTGGGGTACGCCCGAGCAGATGATGCGAGCTCCTCAGCTCGTTCGCTTCGGCGGGAAGGAGGTCGTCGGCATGCAGAGCCTCGGCGCCTCCGACACCACGTTCGCGTTCGACGTGATGGGCGCGTCCCCCTACCGCGTCGCCATGGGCTCGGCGATGGTCGTGCGGGGATTTGCGGGCGTGCCTCTGTCGCTTGCGTTCGTCGAAGGGAACGATGCGTTCTTCACCTCGGAGTACGGCAACGCGGGTTGGGCTCAAATCTGGCGCCTCGATGCCGACGGATCCACGGTGTTGGTGCGCCAGCGCCCGAACAGGCACGTCACGGCGCCGGCCACGGATGGCACCACCTTGTTCTGGGTCGAGGCCTACGGCCCCAACCCCGACCTCGCCCAGCCGATGGACGCGGTCGAAGTATGGGCTGCTCCTTACTCTGCCGATCCCACGGCCATCAACGCAGCAGCCCATCTGCTCGCAGCGTTCCCTGGCTCGCGCGTCCCCGCTTTCCCGGTCGCGTTCCACGGCACGTATCTGATGAGCACGGTCATCAGCAAGCCACTCTGGCGCGCCGTTCGAGCTGACGGCACCGTCTCGGCTTTCGACAGCCCAGATCCAGGCTTCTGGCTGCAATCGGGCTTCTATGTCGACCAGACCGAGATGTGGACGCTCGGTGGGCAGACCAACAGTTACCTCGACACCGCGATCCTTCGGGTGACCCTGCCGCCGTTCAATTGACGCGAGCTCAGCGCGGGAAGCTCTCCTCGACGATCTTGGTGATGAGGTCCTCGACCTTCATCGCCCCGAGCTCGCCCGCGTCGCGCGAGCGCACGCCGACGGTGCCGGTCTCGGCCTCCTTGGGACCGATGACGCACAGGTACGGGTAGCGCTGAAGGCGCGCGTTGCGGATCTTGGCGCCGAGCTTGTCGGCGCTGTCGTCGATGTCGGCGCGCACGCCGGCTGCGGCGAGGCGCTTGTGGACGTCGTGCGCGTACTGGTCGCTCTTCTCGCTGACGGTGAGCACGATGGCCTGCTTCGGCGCGAGCCACACCGGGAAGTTGCCGCCGCAGTGCTCGAGGTAGACGCCGAAGAAGCGCTCGATCGACCCGAGGATCGCCCGGTGCAGCATGACGGGCATGTGGTTCTTGCCGTCCTCGCCCACGTACTCGAGCTCGAAGCGGGTGGGCAGGTTCTTGTCGTACTGGATGGTGCCGAGCTGCCAGGAGCGCTTGAGCGCGTCCTTGCAGTGGAACTCCACCTTCGGCCCGTAGAACGCGCCCTCGCCGGGGCTGATCTCGAAGGGCAGGTCCGCGGCCTTGAGGCCGGCCGCGAGCGCGCCCTCGCTCATGTCCCAGTCCTCGTCGCTGCCGAGGCGCTTGCTCGCCTCGGGGCGGGTCGCGAGCTTGATGTCGATGTCCTCGAAGCCGAAGGTCTTGTAGGCCTCGTAGATCAGCTTGATGAAGCGCTCGATCTCGAGCGCCACGTCCTTCTCGGCGCAGAAGATGTGCGCGTCGTCCTGGGAGAAGCTGCGCACGCGCGCGAGGCCGTGCACGACGCCGCCGCGCTCGTAGCGGTGAAGCCGCGCGAAGTCGGCCACGCGCCAGGGCAGATCGCGGTAGCTGCGCTTCTTGGCGGCGAAGATGGCGCAGTGGCTCGGGCAATTCATCGGCTTGAGCGCGAACGAGGTGTCCTTGACGTGCGCGCGCAGGTCCTTGTCCTCGACCTCGATCGAGTCCTCGGTCCAGAGCCGGTACATGTTCTCGTTGTAGTGGCCGAGGTGCCCGCTCTGCTTGAAGAGCTTGGCGTCGTAGGCGAGGGGAGTGATCACCTCCTCGTAGCCGTGGCGCACGTACAGCGAGCGCATGTAGTCGACGAGGCGGTTGTAGACGAACGCGCCCTTCGGCAAGAAGAACGGCATCGCCGGCGCCACGTCGTGGAACATCACGAGCTCGAGCTCTTTGCTCAGCTTGCGGTGGTCGCGCGCGCGCGCCTCCTCGAGCAGCTTGAGGTGGGCCTCGAGCGCCTCCTTCGACGGGAACGCGGTTCCGTAGATGCGCTGGAGCATCGGGTTGCGCTCGTCGCCGCGCCAGTACGCTCCCGCGACGCTGGTGAGCTTGATGGCCTTGAGCCAGCCGGTGCGCGGCACGTGCGGGCCCTCGCACACGTCGACCCACTCCTCGCCGGTGGCGCCGTGCTTGTAGAGGCTGATCTCCTCGCCGGGCGGGATGGCCTCGATGATCTCGACCTTGA
Source organism: Polyangiaceae bacterium (assembly GCA_035470765.1). Classification (GTDB taxonomy): domain Bacteria; phylum Myxococcota_A; class Polyangia; order Polyangiales; family Polyangiaceae; genus DASXHD01. The sequence continues at coordinate 6,279 of DATIQP010000776.1, forward strand.
AGGTCTCGCCCATCTTCTTGAACTGCTCGATGGCCTGATCGCGGGTCACGACCTCGCGGCGGAACGGCGAGTCGCGCTTCACGATCTCGGCCATGGTCTTCTCGATGTGGGCGAGATCCTCTTCGCTGAAGGTGCCGCCGCCGGCCTTGTCGAAGTCGTAGTAGAAGCCGTCCTCGATCGCCGGGCCGATGGTGACCTTGGTGCCCGGGAAGAGGCGCTGAACCGCGTCGGCCATCACGTGGGCGGTCGAGTGGCGGATGACGCGTAGCCCGTCGGCCTCGGTCGCATGGATGGGATCGAGCGGGGCCTCGGCGTCGACCGGCGTGAGGAGATCGACGATGCGCGCGCCCATGCGCGCCGCGATGACGTCTTTCTCGAGCTGGCCGCGAGCGGCCAAGATTTCACGGGGGGTCAACAGTCGCGACGGCAGCCGCGGAGCAGGTACCTGATCGGCCATGATGGAGCCTTTCCTAGCAGTAAGACGCCAGCCGGGACAGGGGCCTGACTCATCCGTGGGGCGGAGATTGTAGCCGGCTACTCCATGTGAGACGATTACGGTGATGGGCTTGCGCGTGCTGCTCGTGGAGGGCGACGTCGACCTGGCGGCCAGCCGCGCCGAAGCCCTGACCCGCGGCGGCTTCGATCCCGTGCGCGTCGCCGACGCGGCCGCGGCCGCCGAGGTGCTCATGCGCGAGCCGATCGACTCGATCCTGTGCAACGACGCAGCGCGCGCCGAGCTCGAGAAGGCCTACGGAGCGCTCATCCCCGTCGTGCCGACGGCGGGCCAGCCGACGTCGGCGATCCTCAAGACGCTCGCGCGGCTCGCGCGGCGGAGCATGAGCCCGAACACGCAGCTGTCCCTCGCGGCGCAGCTCGACGACGCGCTCGCCGCCTCGACGCTCGCGCTCGAGCCGGTCGTAGCCGTCGGCGGCGGGGACGGGGCGGCGTGGGGCAGCCGGGCGACGCTGCTCGCGCCGAGCCTGTCGCAGGACGAGATGACGGTGATCGCGCGCGAGCTCGGGCGCATGCGCGAGCTGCGGCACGTGCTGCGCGATCGCGTGGTGGAGCGGCTCGCGAAGGCGGAGGTCCGCGTGCTCGTCGACTGCGACACCGAGGACCTGCTCGACCCGGGCCTCTACGACGCGAGCTCGCCGCTGGCAACGCACGCCACCTCGGTCTTCTTGTGCATCGCGCAGCACGACGTGTCCGACGTCGGCGACGCGGCCGAGCGCGTGGCGAGCCTGCGCGAGCGCGGCTTCTCGATCATCCTGCGGATCGAGCCGGACATGGCGGGGCTCACCGCTGTCGGCGTCGTCAAGCCGTCCTTCGCGCTCGTCGACATGGCGACGTTCACCGACGGGAGGGTGGGTCCGGTCGCGGTGCGCGTGCTCGGCTCGGTGGTGGAAGGTTGCCGGGAGGCCGGAGTCGGTGTGATCGCCGACGGCGTCGACACGGACGAGCACGTCGCCGCGGCGCGGGAGGCGGGCTGCGTGCTGATGATCGGCGGCGCCGTCGCGCCCGGCTGAGCGAACGGAGCCCGCCGCTCGAGGCGTGCTGGCGCGCCTGATGCTTCTCATTCGTGGAGAAGAAAGGAGCCGAGCATGCATCCCTCTTGGCTCAAGCGGGCCGGCGCGGCCGCGCTGTCGGTAATTGTATGCGGCGCGTGCGCCGAGTCGACGCCTGTCTCCACCACCACCACCACGATGGCGCCCGTTTCACCGGGCACGGGGGAGACGGCGCCTGGGGTCTCCGGCGGTATCGTGACCGGCGAGCGCGCCGCGGACGACATCACCGAGGCGCGGTGCGCGCACGAATACTCGTGCGGCAACATTGGCTTCGGCAAGAGCTGGCCGAGCTACGGCGACTGCACTCGCGAGACGCGCGAGGCGAACCGCGCGACCCTCGGCGGGCAGAGCTGCGGGTACGGCGTCGACTTCTCCTCCCTCGCTCGATGCCTGGCCGATACTCGAGGCGAGCCCTGCGGCCCGCCGGTCTACGCCGCGCCGCTCAGCTCGTGCTCGAGCATGAAGCTCTGTCGCTGACGCGAAAAGTGCCGACCACGGCGCACCCTTTAGAGCGTGACGACACCGACCTCGATGACGTTGGCGTCTGCGCGGAGGCTCTCCATCACCTCGCCCGAGGGCGCCGAGGAGAGGTGGATGCGCGCGACCGCGGCGTGCGCGCCCTCGAAGACGACGTTCTCGGTCTCCTGCACGTTGATGCCGGCGCGCTTGAGGCCGTCGAAGACCCCGGCGAGGACGCCGACGCGATCGTAGTGCCGGAGGACCAGGACGTGCGTGGCCTGGGACTTCTGCGCGAGGTTGACGACGTTCGGCGCGCGCCCCGTCTCCTTGTACGTCCGCACGATGCGCACGGTCTCGGCGGCGATGGCCTCCTGCGCCTGCTCGGTCGAGGCGCCGATGTGGTGCGTGCCGATGACGCCGGGGAGCTTGAAGATGGGCGCTTCGATGGCGCCGCTGCCACCCTCGGGCTCCTCCGAGAAGACGTCCAGCGCCGCGCGGATGTGGCCGCTGCCGACGGCTCGTTCGAGCGATGCCTGGTCGACGATCTCGGCGCGCGCGGTGTTGATCAGCAGCGCGCCGGGCCGCATCGCCGACAAAAACGCCTCGTTGACGAGCCGTTTGGTCTCCGGCTTGAGCGCGAGGTGCACGGAGACGACGTCGCTCGTCTTGGCGACCTCGATGGGCGTGGCCTTGTGCTCGATGCCGAGCTCGCCCGCTCCCTCGTCGTGGAAGAAGGGGCTCCAGGCGCAGACGTGCATGCCGAAGGCGATGGCGCGCGCGGCGACCTCGCGGCCGATGTTGCCGGTGCCGAGGAGGCCGAGCGTGCGGCCGTAGACTCCGCGCGCCTTGGAGTACTCCTTCTTGTTCCACTTGCCGGCGCGCAGGTCCGTGGTGCACTCCACGAGCCGCCGATCCTGCGCGAGCATCAGCGCCATCGCGAGCTCGGCGACGGCGATGGCGTTCTTGCCGGGGCAGTTGGAGACCCAGATGCCGCGCTGCGAGGCGGCCTCGACGTCGATGGTGTTGTAGCCGGCGCCGGCGCGCACGACGAGCGACAGCCTTCCGGCCTCGAGCGCGGCGCGCGTGACCTGCGTCGATCGGACGACGAGGACCTCGGCCTGCGTGCGGGCGACGGCTTCCACCAGAGCGTCGCCGCTCAGCTCCGGCTCGTAGAGAACGTCGCACCCGGCGCCCTCCAGACCCTTGCGACCCGACTCCTCGAACTTGTCTGCGACGAGCACACGCATGCGGGGATGGTCGCGCCGCTCGAGGCTACACTCAAGTCTGTTTGGTGGGCGGCGGCTCGACCTGGCCCATCGGGAAGAGCCCGAGCGGCTCGAGGCGCAGATCGAGCGGCTTCTCGTCGAGCGCCTTCTCGATGGCCTCGGCGACGGCGGGCTCCCAAGGCTTGGCCTCGACCAGCGAGGTCTCGAGCGGGACGAAGGCCTCCTCGGGGACGGCGACGGCGCGCGCCTCCGGCGTGACGAAGATCACCTGGCCGCTCGGCGCGCCGAGCGCCTGGAAGAGTACGTCGGGCGAGACGGCCGGCGTGACGTCGTAGCCGGCGGGCACGTAGAGGCCCGCGTGGAGCTCGACGAAGAACGTGCCCAGCGGGATGGCCTCGATGCCCGTCGGGCACCGCACGAAGGCGCCCCGCGTGGTGATGGCGATGGTCGTCCGTTGCACCGTCTGTCGCGGCAGCACGTACGCGATGCGCCGCAGCAGCGGGATCTCCTCGGTCTTCAGCCACGTGGCGGTCACGTTCTTCCACGGAGCGGGCGACGGCAGCACGCGCAGGGGCACGCGCACGGGCTCGGGCCGACCGGTGCCGGTCGCCTTCGCTTCGCCGTCCGCCGGGCGGAGCTCGACCCGGGCGAAGGCGCGCAGGTCGCCCATCTGCGGCGTGCGCTCGAGCACGAGCGGCTCGTCGCCTCGCCCGCGCACGAGGACGAGGCCCGCGGGATCGAAGATCGGACAGGCGCGCAGCTGCACCGGGTGGCGGTAGCCGACCTCGACGGCGACGCCCGGGCCGGCCGGCAAGAAGGTGGTGATGCCTGGCGTGGCGTGCATGAGCGGGCGCATGCGCTCGGGGATGTCCGGGATGCGCATCACGTAGCGGCGCACCGGCCCCTCGTCGAACGCGCTCGCCGGCGGCCACTCGGCCACCGCCACCTCGCCGTCGACGTGCGAGCGGACGAAATAGTGGATGAGCGCGGGGCCGAGGCCCTGCTCGGCCACGACGATGCGCGGGCCGGGCTGGTCGAAGCTGGAGGGATCGACGTGCGGCATGAGGCGCAGCAGCAGCGCCCGCAGGTCGATGGCGCGGTCCACGTCGTACGCCTGCGAGAACTTGTCGTGGTAGAGGACGATGTCCGCCTCGGATGCGAGCAGCTGCTGCGCGTCGTACCCGAACGGCGCGCCGGCGTCGCGGTACTGGACGAAGTGGCGGCTCGTGCCGGTGAAGGTGAAGCCGCCGACGAGGCGCGCCGTCTCCGCCATGCGATCCATGCGGTCGCTCGACTCGGCGGCGAACGAGAGCACGAGCTCGCGCGTGCCGAGCTTGCTGCGCACGAGCTGGATCTCGAGGCTCGGCATGAGGTCCTCGAGGGAGTGCTCGCGCGTGTAGACGCTCAGCAGCGCGACGAGACGGTCGATCGACGGCAGCAGGATGACGCCTTTTGCCCCGAGCGCGACGCCCTTGGCGTCGAGGCCTAGCCCGGGCGCGCGGAGGCGCGTCTGATGCAGCGCAATGCGATCGAGCACGCGCCGAGCATACACTGGGCGTGGTACTGGTTCTTCGTTAAGGTTCCCGTGAATCCCTGATGGCACGCCCCCGCCTTAGCCTGAAGATGTTCGTCGCGGCGGCGCTGCTCATCGGCGTGGCGCTGATCGTCGGCTACCTCAGGCGCCCGCGCCCTGAGCCCAAACCGAAGCCGGGGCTGCCGTCCGCCGCGCCGATGGCGCCGGTGCGCGAGCTGCACGTGCCGCATGTGCAGGGGCCGCTGAAGATCGACGGCGAGCTCGACGAGCCGAGCTGGCGCTCCAGCGCCCGCGTCGTGTTCGAGACGCAGGACGGCCGCGAGGCGCACCCCTACTCGGACGCGCGCTTCATGTGGGGCGAGGGGATGTTGCACGTCGGGCTCTACGCCGCCGACCACGACATCGTGACCGCCCACGTCGCGGCGGACGGGCCGGTTTGGCTCGCC
>DATIQP010000777.1:0-12783 GCA_035470765.1 Polyangiaceae bacterium
GGCGATCGACAAGGTGCTGTCGTCGATCGCGCTCGACGTCAACGAGCGCCACCTCGTCATCTCGGTCGCCGCGGGCGTCACGCTCGCCGCGCTCGAGGCGAAGCTCCCCGACGTGCGCATCGTGCGAGCCATGCCCAACACGGCCGCCATCGTGCTCGCCGGAGCCACCGCCATCGCCCCCGGCTCGCACGCCACCGAAGCGGACGTGGAGGTCGCGCGGTTGCTCTTCGAGGCCGTCGGCCGGGTCGTCGTCCTCGAGGAGGCCTCGCTCGACGCCGTCACCGGGTTGTCCGGCAGCGGACCGGCGTACGTGATGCTGATGATCGAAGCCATGGCCGACGGCGGCGTGAAGGTCGGCCTGCACCGCGACACGGCGCTCTTGCTCGCGGCGCAGACCGTCTACGGATCCGCCAAGCTCCTGCTCGAGACGGGAGAGCACCCAGGCCGCATCAAGGACCAGGTCACGAGCCCGGGCGGCACCGCCATCGCGGGGCTGCACACCCTCGAAGCCGGCGGGCTCCGTCGCACGCTCATCGACGCGGTCGAGGCCGCGACGCTGCGCGCCGGCGAGCTCGGCCGCCAGATGGAAGCGAAGATCATCGGGAAGTAGCGCTACTGCGTCGTGCAGCGCCCTTCGTTGACCTGCATGCACACCGTGTACTGACTCTGGTCCTGCATGAGGGCGAAGGCCTGATCGCAGGTCGTCGCGATGCCGATCGGACAGATTTGCCCGAAGCACGCGCACTCGAGGTCGAGCACGTCGGGCGAGGAGTGCACGCGGAAGCCGCAGCCCGGGAACAGGTCCTGGTCGACGACCAGGTTCGGGCAGCTCGAGATGCCGAGGCAGAGCACGACGCCCGTGTCCGGATCGGGACCGCAGTCGACGCCCTGGACGCTCGAGGCACCGCCTTCGCCGCCGTCGCTGCCCGAGCTGCTGGAGCTGCCCGAGTCTTGCGACGAGGAGCCGGACGACGGGCCGAACGTGATGCCGATGCACGAACACACGAGGAGCGGAAGGACCGCCAGGAGAGCCGCTCTGCGCATGCTTCCATCCGTGCCCCGGGAGCGCGAGCCCGGCCAAGTTTTCCGCGACGGATCTTCAGGCGTGGAGGGCCTGGGGTGGGGCGTATTCGGCCGGCTCGTCGCCGAGGCCTCGCTCCACGACCTCGGTCCAGTAGTGGGACCCGACCGACAGCGCCACCGAGTCAAAGAGGTGGACCCTCGAGCGCACGCCCTCGACCAGGCGGACCGCCGCGCGCAGCACCGGCACGAGGTGCACGAGGCGCGTGCGAGCGATGCCGAGCTCGTCGGCCAGCTCCGAGCCGAGCAGCGCGCGGCTCAGCGCGATCGCGATCGGCTGCATCTTGGCGGCGCGAGCCCGCTCGCGCTCGCTATGCGCCCCGCGCTGCCCCGCGTCGAAGAGCGCGCGGGTGAGCGCGCGCGAGTCGTCGTCGGGCCGCTCCTGGGTGCGCATGATGAGGTCGCCCAGCTTGAGCGCATCGGCCTCGGTCACCGGGAGCAGCTCGAGGTCCGTGCCGAGCAGCCAGCCCACGTAGCGCCAGAGGTGCATGTAGCGCTGCGACTCCGCGGCGCTGATGCGGAAGCCGAGCTTGCGCAGGCCGTCGAGCACGACGCCGGAAAAGAGCAGCGTCGTCGCCACCATGTCGTGCTGGTTGATCGGCTCGCCCCACTCGTCGCGCTGCCACTTCCCCGACTCCCAGAGCAGCCTGCGGACCTGCGCGTGCATGACGCGCACCTTGATGCACGTCACGTAGCCGTCCGCCCCGCGCCGCAGCCCGCTGGGCATGCACACGGCGTGGACGAAGCGCGCCGTCTCCGACAGTCGGCGCGGCGCCTGCTCCATCAGCCGCCCGGAGAGCGTGAGCGGCTTGTTGCCCGCGGGCGCCGCGTAGCCGTAGGGCAACGCCTGGACGCCGAGGACCATCCCGCCGAACGCCCCGGAGCGGAGCAGCACCTCGCCTCCCCGATCGATCGCGGCCCAGTCCACCCACGGCGGAACGCGCTCGACGGCGCGCATCAGCGCGGCGATCGCCGGGTGCGCCTCCGGGACCGCGGCGATCCCTCGCGACGCCGCGCGCTGCACCTGCTCGAAGCCCGCGCCGGGCGGCATCTCGTCGAACGCCGCGACGGCCGCGTCGGCGAGCGGGTCCGTGCGCATGAGGTAAGGGGCGATGCGATCGACTCGGTCGCCGTGCGTAGCTCGAGCGCGCCCGTCGTCGATGAAGCGTCGTGGATTGGCCACGCGGGGAATTTAGGGCTTCTTGGCGGCCGCGTCGATCACCGTTTTGCAGCTCAGCGCGCGGCGCGGACGACGGCGAGACCGATCAGCACCACGACGACGAAGCTCAGCAAGAGCGCGAGGGCGACGTCGCGCTGCCGCTGGCGCGAGCCGGGCTCGGTCGACGGCAGCTCCGTCTTGGGGGCGGCCGGCGGCTCCGGCGCCGGCGTCGTGTCGGGGCTCCGCACCACGCGCGGGAGATCTGCACGCGAAGGGCCGAAGCCCTCGAGCAGCTCATCGACGGTGTCCGCCTTGCGCGAGCCGTTGCCCGGCTTGTTCAAGCGACCTCCAGCGGCATGCCCCCAGCCTACCTCCGCCAGTCGATGCGCGCGAGACGCGCGCGGGCGTCGGCCGCCTCGGGTCCGTCGTCCGAGAAGAACAGCTGCTCGCCTCCGAGTGCGAGAGCCACGTCGAGCGACGACGGTCCGTCCAGGACGGTGAGCGGGTAGCTGTCGACCGCGCCGGCGGGATCGAGCGGGATGCGTACGGCGTCGAGCCAGAGCTCGTCCTGCGCGCTCCTGGCCACCACCGCGTGGACCATGCGCGTCGCGGTCGTGTCGAGCACGATCGCCGTCGCCACGCCTTCGTCGCGCAGGCGCACTTTGATTGGATCGCGCGTAGGCCGCGCGTGGGCGTCGAGCATGGCGAACATCGCGCCCTTCGCTTCGTCCGTGGCGATATTCGCCGCCGCCTCCTCGATCCACGCGAGCACCACGCCCTGCGGCGTCACGGCCAGCGACGGCGAGCGGGAGTGCGCCGCGGTCGACAGGACGCGGCCCTCCGCGCCGAGCGGCTTCGCGGTCTGCGGCGACAGCGCGATGGCGTAGATGTCCGCGAAGCCGTCGCGCGGGCTCTCGCGCGGATCGGCCCACGCGAGGAATGCTACGTCGTGATCGACCACGAGCGCCGTGTCCGTCGCATCGCCGGGGGCATTCGTGATGCGCTCCTCGCGGCCCGCCCGGGAGAGGTCCGCGGGCACGCTGGCCGCGTACACCTCGCCGTTCCCGTCGCGCGTGTCCACCCAGGCGACGACGAGGCCCTTGCTCGTGGCGACGAGCGAGACGTCGCTCGCGTCCCCCTTGGCCCCACCGAGCACGAGCTCCCCGCCGCGCCGCGCGCCGCGCGCGTCGATGCGTGCAAGATGCACGCGGCCGCGGGCGCCGTCGCGCGACACCCATGCGACCGTGGCCTCGTTCGGACCAGGTCCCGCGGCAATCGCCACCCCCCCGGTCTGCGCGGCCTTCGTCGACAGCGTCGCCGGGGCCTGCGCGCGGCCGCCCACGACGGGGACCACTCGCAGGGCGAGGTGCTCGTCGTGGGTCTTGTCGTCGACTCCGGTGGCCACGAGCATCGCGGCGAACGTCGTCTCGCCGGCCTTCGCCGCCGCGAGATCGCCGATCTGCGTGCCGCTTGCGAGCGTGCTCGCCGTCAAGAGGCGCGCGGCGTCGTCCGGCTGAGGGGGGACGAGCGGAGGCGCGCTCGTGCTCGGGCGCGCCTCCAGGTCGACGGAGTAGACGGTCGTGGGCGAATCCGGCCCGGCAGCGAGCGCGAGACACCCCTTCGCGCTGCAGTCGAGGCTCCACGCGAGCGTGACCGGAGGGCCGAGCGTCAGCGCCTGGCTCTGCACCGGCGCGAGCGAGTCGTCGAGGCGAACGTACGTGGGCGCGGGCGCGCCGCAGCCCGCGGGCGCGCCTCCCGCCGGACAGACGCGCGCGGTCACGAGCAGCGCGAAGCCCCCCGACACGGCGCGGGCCTCGATGGCCGCGCCCCCGGCGAGATCGAGCGAACGGCGCGTCTCGGGCGGCGACTTGCCGTCTCGGAGCAGCGCGGCTTCGACCCGGCGCTTGACGTGCTCGCGCCTGCGCGCCGACTCCCAGAGCAGCAGCGCCGGCCCGTCGCCACCCGCCAGAGCGACGAGCGAAGACGTCCCCGCGTCGGGGAGCGCATCGTGGGCCGCGACGACCTTGTCGTGCGCGTCGACGCTCGCCATCACGAGCTGAGCGTCGGCGCGCGAGCGATCCGTCCAGGCGAAGACGAACGCCGAGCCGTCGCCGTCATGGCTGCCCGTCACGCGGACCATGTCCATGTCGTCGCCCACGTCGCGCGCGACGGCGATGGGTGAGCCCACCGAACGGCCCTCCGTGTCGAGCCGCAACAACGACAGCGCCCGCGGCGACTGCACGACGCCGAGCGCCACTCCGCCGTCCGCGGCGACGGCTTGCCACCCGGTCGCCCCGCGGACGATCCGGCTGGGGACGCCGCGCGGCCTGCCGCCGGCATCGAGCGCTTGCGCGAGAACGTTCGCGCCGCCCTGCGGAGGCTCCTCGGCCCAGAGGCACAGCGCGCCTCGCGACGTCGGCACGATGTCCACCCATGCGACGTGATCGGCCGTGCGGGTGAGCTCGATCGAACCGCCTCGCGTCTCGCCCTTGTCCGACGCGCCGATGAGGCTGATCGACTCGCCGCGATCGGTCAGCGAAGACCACGCGACGACGTAGCCGCCCGACTCGGCGCCGAGATGGCGGACGACGAGCGCGCTCGTGTCGGGCGCCGCCTGGGCGACGACGCGCTGCGCGGCCGTGGGCGCCCCACCCGGCCCGAGCGGCACGATGACGACGGAACGCGTCGCAGCGTTGCCGCCTGCTACGTACGCCAAGAGCGCGCCGTCCGGGCCCCTCGCGAGCAGCGGCCCCACGGCGCGATCGCGCAACGAGGCGACCGCGGCCATGTGGGCTCGCGCGAGCGGGTCGGCGCCGCCATCGATGGTCGACGGGCCGCGGACCTCGTGCGGCGGCAGCGGCGGACCGTAGCTCTTCCCGCCGCACGCTGCCGCCACGGCGAGGGCGGTGAGCACGACGAGCCCCACGACGCGACGAGAGACGATCATGGCACCTCGATCGTGGCGGCCGAGGCCGGGTCCGCGTACAGGCCCGCGCAGCAGCCGGTCGTCTGGACGATCTTCACGTCGGCGGAGAATGTCGTCCCGGAGGCGAGGAACACGTCGACGTGGCAGTTGCCCTTGGCGATCGGAACGATCGTGTACTGGGGGCATCCGCCGTCCGCGGTCGACGCGCACGTCACGCTCGCTCCCGCGCACGCGACGTCGCTCGCGACGACGTCGAGCACCTGGCCCACCTCCGCCTGTGGAACCACGACGGACAGCGCAGGATTGGTGCACATGCCGGCACATTCGGTCTGCGGGCCGCAAGCGAGGGTCATCGGAAGCCCAACCGCCAGCACGCAGCAAAACATCCCGTGCGCGGAGGGCATGCGCGTTTCTACCGCGCTCCGAGCCGCGCTGGAAGCCCGCTCCGTTTCGGGGTGGGCCTGCTACGCTGCTCGGCGGATGCAGCCCCGTGACGTCCTCGCCCAACTGCTGCGCCCGGCCGGCGGCGGCATCTACGTCGTCTCGACGGGCGCCAGCGAGCAGCTCGCCATGCAGGAGCGCCTCTACGGCGTCACGGGGGAAGCCGAGGTCCGGAGGCGCTTCGCCGAGGAGCTCGACCGCATCGCCGCGGCGCGCGTCGTCGTGCTCGGCGTCCCGTCGGACGTCGGCGCGGGCTTCCTCCGCGGCGCCAACATGGGCCCCCAGGCCATCCGCGCCGCGCTCCTCGACGCGCACCCGTCGTGGCCCGACGAGGCGCGGGCTCTCGGCGTCGTCGACGCGGGCGACGTGCTCGTCACCCCGCAGCTCCTCCACGACGAGATGCTGAGCGCGCCGCAGATCCGCGCCTCGCAGGACGCGCTCTACCCGTCCCTCGACGAGGCCGCGCGCCGCGCGATGGCGGTCTCTCCGCTCTCGATGGAGAGCCGAGCCCTCGAGGCCATCCTGGCCATCAACCCCGACGCCAAGCCGCTGGTCCTCGGCGGCGACCACTCGTGCGCCTGGCCCGTCGTCGAGACGCTCGCCAAGGCGCGCCGCGAGCCCTGGGGCATCGTGCAGATCGACGCGCACACGGATCTGCTGAAAGAGCGCCTCGGCGTGCGCTACTGCTTCGCGACCTGGTCGTACCACGCCAACGAGCTGCTCGGCCGCGGCGGCAAGCTCGTGCAGGTCGGTATCCGCGCGACCCGCCACGACCGCGGCCACTGGGAGGGCTCGCTCGGCGTGCGGCAGTTCTGGGCGCGCGAGTGCCTCGCCGATCCGAGCGCGGCGCTCGACGCGATCGTGGCCCACGTCGAGCGGACCGGCGTGCGCTCGATCTACTTCTCCAACGACATCGACGGCACCGACGCGCGATTCGCCGACGCCACCGGCACGCCGGAGGCGGGCGGCCTCGCCCCCGACTTCGTCCTCGAGCTGATTCGCCGGCTCCAGGCGCGCGTGGGCCTCTGCGCGGGCGACGTGATGGAGGTCGCGCCGGCCATCCCCCGTACGCCGGGCGGTCGCGAGCGCACCCTCGAGACGGCCGTTCGCTACTTCCGCGAGACGGCCATCGCGCTTGCTTCCTAGTCCACCTCGTCTTCGTCTTCTTCGCGAGCGATCGTGGCCTTGCGCTTGACCTTCGCGGCCACGACGGGCTTCTTCTTTTGGAGCATCGCAGCGACCGCCGACGGGTCCGCCACGAGCGTCCGGCCGGCCGCGTCGTCGTCGCCGCGCTCGTCGGCTTCGGCGCCGTAGGCCTTCTCCGCCCAGCGGCCGGCGAGGCGCTCCTGTTCGGACACGGCGCCTCGCGAGACGCGGTCATAGAACCCGCTCCACCCGCGCAAGAGCCACCGCGCGGGGTTGAGCGCGCTCTCGTTCTCCTCGAGGCCGAGGCGGAGCGCGCGGCGCATCGCGAGCGCGACCGAGCCGCCCGCCGCTCCGTCGCGCCGCCACCGCCCGTACTCGGTCGCGAGCCGCTCGCGAAGCGATCGGAGCTTCCTCTTGCCGAGCCACTCGATGCCGAGCACCAGCGCGCGCTCGCCGCGGCCCCGAAGGTGCGCCAGCGCCCCGCCGCGGTCCACGATCTCGAGGCTCGCGCCGGGGGCCACGTAGACCTCATCGACCGGCCGCGTGCCCACCGCGGAGGCCGCCTCGTCGAGCAACGCTCGGAGCTTCGGCTCCTCGTCGAGCTCCAGCGCCGGGCCCAGCGGTTCGTCGTCGCCGGACGTCGTCGCCGCTCGCGCAATGGCCAGCGCCGCGTAGACCAGCACGGAGCCCACCGCGATCGCCCTGACGAAGGTCGACTGCCCCAGCGGATAAGCGCTGTACGCGAACCCGCCGACGGCCGCCGCGACGGCGACGACGAGGACGGCGAGCGTGACGTAGAAATAGATCGTCGCGAGCGTCACCACCGCCGAATAGACGCGCCGCGCCGCCGGCCCCGCCTGCCGGCTCCGCTCGAAGCGCACGCTCAGCACGCCGCCGGCGCCGAACAAGAGCACCAGGGCGGCGAGCCAGCCGGCGAGCAAGAGCTCCACGCCGCGAAGCACGCGCTGCAACGGCGTAGGCGCCAGCAGCTTCTCCGTCGCCTCGATCCGGCCGAGCAGCGCCGCGGAGAGCTTCGGGTCGATCCCCTTTGCCTTGGCCTGCTCCAGCTCCCCGCGCGCGGCGGCGAGGTCCTGGTGGCCGAAGCGGTCCACGGCGGCGAAGAGGTGCGTCGTCGCCGCGTCGGGCTCGATCTCGGACAGCTTGCGGCTGCACTGGTCGACCGCCTCGAGGTCGCCCACTTCGTAGGCCACCTGGCACAGCGTGAGCTGGGAGAACTCTGCCTCGGGAGCGAGCTTCGCCGCCTCGCCGGCCTCCTTCTTCGCCTCCTTGAGCACGCCGTGCTCGGTCGTGCCGAGGGTCAAGAGCGCGATCGCGAGCGCCGCGTGGTTCTCGGGCGAGCCCTCCGCGGCCAGCGCTTCGCGGCAATGGCGGACCGCGACCTCCGCGTCGCCCGAGCGAGCCTCCGCGACGCAGAGCCGACGCGTCCCGGCGACGAACGCGGGCGCGGCCTCGTGGACCTTGCGATACGCCGTCGCGGCGGCGGCGTAGTCGCTCCGGTCCATCGCCTCGTTGGCGGCGTGGAACGTCTCCACCGACTGCGGCGACACGGCGCGCAGCGCGCCGTCCAGCGCCGCCTCCTGCGCCGGGTCTCGCTTCGCGGCGTCGGCGAGGGCCGGCGCCGCGATGGAAAGCACGACACCGACGACGGCGACGAAGCCGCCCTTCACGCGCGCAGCAGCCGGTGCAGGTGCGCCTTCTCCCACGCGAGCGCTCGCTCGTGGTTCCGGAACTCGGTCTCGCGCTCGCGGAACTCCGGCGGGTGCAACAGCCGCCGCCCGGTGCCGCGCGTGGCGGGCATCGCGTGGTGGAGCATCTCGTGGAACATCACGTGCTCGATGAAGTAGCGAGGCACCCAGCGGCGGTCGAGGGCGGGGTGGATGCGAATCAGCCGGTCCTGGAAGGAGTAGCTTCCGAGCTTGATGGTGGCCCTCTTGGCCCGGGTCCTTCTGCCGCGCGACCCCCAGGTGACCAAGAGGTGCAGCGCGCCGTCGAAGTACTTGTCGTTCAGTCGATGAAAGACCTCGAGCAGGTCGTGGTGCTTGCCTCGCGTGACGAGGTGGCCGCGGCGCGACAGCTGCGCCAGGCGCGCGCTGTTCGCCTCGATGTAGTGGCCGATGAGGTTGCTCGCCTCGTGATCACCCTCGCGGATGTAGCGCACGAGCGCGTCCTGCACGCGGCGAGGCGCGTCGAGGAACATGTGGTGGATGCGGGCGCGGACGACTCCGTGCTCCTGGCTGTGCGAGATCATCGCGTGCCGGTTGTCGGTGATGCTGAGCAGGACAGGCCGCGACGACCCGTCGCTCAGGCGCCGCTCGAGCGACTGCCTCGCGCCCTCGTGGACGAAAAGTCGCGGCGACTGCAGCGGAAAGACCGCGTGCGGCGCGCTCTCGGGCACGCGCATCGCGACCGTTCCCATCGGCCGCGCGAGGCGTCGGTAGCGCACCGCGCCCGTGTCGGTCCCGAACACGCGCAGCGGTTTGGATCGTTCCCCCCGTGCGACCGCCGGGCTGGGCGACAGGAGGGGGACGGAGCCACGCGCGTGCATCGAAGTTTGGGATATGGGGTACACTTCGGCCTGTCAAGGAATGAGCTTTTTTATAGATATATCGAACAGTTGTGCATGTAGGGCGGGGGGCACCAAATTGCCTGCAGATCCAATGTGGGTTCGTGTGGGCAACCGCTGGAACTGGGCTGCTTACGACCCCTTGGCGATGACCTCTCACCGGGCAGGCTCGGCTCATGCGCCGCGCACCCGCTGCGCACCCATCGGAGCCGCCCCGGCCGCAATTGCGTGTAGATTACACGGACTCGAGCCGCTGGAGCGACATCGCCTTCGGGTCGACGATGAAGCGCTGGCGCGCCGCCTCGCCCGCGCGGAGCATGAGCCCGACGACCATCGCCTTCTGCATGCCTTGGAACGTCTGGCCCGTGAGCTCCGAGACGAGCGCCGAGAGATCGGGCTCGTGGCCAACGAGCATCACGCGCTTCTTCGCCTCGCGCAGGAGCGCGGCGACGAGGGCTGGCGCCTGTCCGCCGGGCGCGAGGCTGCGGCTGGTATCGACGTACTCCAGGCCGAGCTCGGCGGCGACGATCTCGGCGGTTTGCAGCGCGCGCACCAGCGGGCTCGAGACGATCAGCTTCGGCGCCTCGTCGTGGGCGCCGAGGAGCTTCGCCACGTGACGGACGCGCTCGCGACCGACGGCGGTCAGCGCGCGGTCGGCGTCGTGCCCGCTCGCCGCGAAATCTTCGGCAGAACCGTGTCGCATCACGTAGATTTTCATGGGGGAGCTCACTTCACTTGCAGATCAGGTACGTAGGGAGCGTGACGGTGCTCTGCAAGCACGACGCGTCCGCGGGGCACTCGCCGGCGTCGTCGCAGAAGTAGGCGTGCGTCGAGTACGCGCAGAGCGCCTCCGACTTGCAGGACACCGCCGAGGCGACGACGCCTGCCTCGGTGTCGGACAGGTCCCCGCAGCACACCACCGGGCCGGCATCGTCCGGCGGGCACATCTCCGGGCGGTCGCACTCGATGAGCGTGCCCGAGCACGTCACGCCCGCGTCCATGCAGACGAAGCTGGTCGAGCCCGTGCGGCAGCAGGCCTGCCCGAGCGCGAAGTTGCAGGTCGCCTGCCCGCACTTGAGCGGCACGAACGGCCCGCCCTCTCCCGCGTCGACCACCACGTCTGCCGCCGCATCGGCGTCGGCTTGCGAGGCGTCGACGGCCGCGTCGTCGGTCCGCGGCGTGCCGTCGTCGATGCCCAGGATCGCCGCGCACGCCGAGACCGCGACGCTCGTGGCCGCGAGGAGGAGGAGGCGCGCGCGCATCGGAGCAAGCATCGCAAGCGGCCCCGATCAGCGCAAGAATGCCGCGTGATCCACCACGTCGCGGACGAACGTGCCGACCTCGACGTGGATGCGGAAGGCCTGCGGCGCGGAGCCCATCACGCCGTCGATCGTGAACGTGGCGGCGCCGCCCCGCTTGGCATCGATCTGCGTGGGCTTGATCGTGAGCATGCATCGCTCGCCGCTGCAGCTCGACTGAGTGGCGCCCGCGACGGTGAGCGTGGCGGTCGTGATCTCGATCGGCTTGTCTCCGCCGGTGACGAAGCTCAGCGCGAGGCGAGTGTGCTCGAGCGGCTGCGCGGCGCGAGGCAGCACCGTGGCGTCGCCGACGTTGCCGAAGGTGACCCGCGTGCGCTTGCCCTCCAACACGACGACGACGCCCGAGCCGACGTCGGCGTCGAGGTCGACCGTGGTCTGCGGCGGGTCGGCCCGCCCTTCACCGTGGATCGTCATCGTCCCCTTGCTCGGGGGCACGCTCCCGATCGCGGCCGCGCCCGTGAGGACGCCGCCGAAGCGCGCCGCGTCGCGAGCGCAGGGGATGCGTTGGTCTTCGAGAGGAATGGGGTCGCACTTCTTGGTGTCGTGCAGCAGCAGCGCCTCGCACGCGGGGCGATCGCGTCGCTGCACGCCGTCGCACATCGCAGGGCTGCGCAGCGCCGCGGCCACGCACATGCCGTCGCGCCCGAGCTCGGGCTTGCTCGGCGCGCGCAGCGGGCACCCGTCGGCGTCTCCGCTCACCATCGCGGTGACGGCGCGGCATCGGTGGCGCAGCCCGCTCGCGTCGATGGCGTCGCACTTCTTCGCGTCCTTCGCCTTCGCGGCTTCGAGGACGCGGCAAGCGTCGCGCAGGAACGTGTCGTAGCCGATGGCGTCGATCGCGTCGCCGAGCACCGGGTCGACGTTGCTCCGCTGCTTCATGCACGCCTCGACGGTCGTGAAGCCGGCGAGGTCCTGGGCGAGATCGCCCGCCGGCTTGGCGGGATCGATCAGCGGGCCGCTGAGCGCGGCGGCGTCGAGCCCGAGCGCGCTGGCGATGGCCGTGGGCGACGCCGGCTCGACGTTCGTCGTGGGCGCCGGCTTGTCCTCGCACGCGCCGAGGCCCGCGACGAACGCCGTCGCGAGCAGGCTAACGAGTGGGCCCTGCCGCAGCATGGGCCGCATCCTAGCACGGCGACCAACGCTCGGACTTCGCAGGGCTTTTCGGTGTTCGGCGCTTCTTTATTGATACTGAACACAAACCCAGTATAGTGGCGCAAATGGAAGACACCAAGAACCGCCAGAAAGCCATCGAGCTCGCCGTCGCGTCCATTGAAAAAGAGTACGGCAAGGGTTCGATCATGCGCCTCAAGGACGGCGCGCTGAATACCGACGTCGCCGTCGTCCCTTCCGGCAGCATCGGCCTCGACATCGCGCTCGGCATCGGCGGTTACCCGAAGGGCCGCATCATGGAGATCTACGGCCCGGAGTCGAGCGGCAAGACGACGCTCACGCTCCACGCCATCGCGAGCGTGCAGCGAATGGGCGGCGTGGCGGCGTTCATCGACGCCGAGCACGCGCTCGATCCGACGTACGCGCGCAAGCTCGGCGTGAAGACCGACGAGCTCCTCGTCTCGCAGCCGGACTACGGCGAGCAAGCCCTCGAGATCGCCGACATGCTCGTCCGCTCCGGCGCCGTCGACCTGATCGTGGTCGACTCGGTCGCCGCGCTCGTGCCCAAGGCCGAGATCGAAGGCGACATGGGCGACAGCCACGTCGGCGTGCAGGCGCGCCTCATGAGCCAGGCGCTCCGCAAGCTCACGGCGACGGTCGCACGCTCCAACACCATCCTCATCTTCATCAACCAGATCCGCATGAAGATCGGCGTCATGTTCGGCTCCCCGGAGACGACGACGGGCGGCAACGCGCTCAAGTTTTACTCGTCCGTGCGCCTCGACATCCGCCGCATCGGCGCCATCAAGGAGGCCTCGGCCGTCGCGGGCAAGGATCCGAGCGTCATCGGCAACCGCACGCGCGTGAAGGTCGTGAAGAACAAGATGGCGCCTCCGTTCCGCGAGGTGGAGTTCGACATCCTCTACGGCCAGGGCATCTCCCGTTCGGGCGACGTGCTCGATCTCGCGAGCGAGATCGGCATCGTCGAGAAGAGCGGCTCGTGGTTCTCCTTCGAGAG
>DATIQP010000778.1:0-2237 GCA_035470765.1 Polyangiaceae bacterium
TTGGCGATCCTCGGACCCGGCGTCGCGACCAGCGCCTGCAGCCAGGGCGATGGGAACGTCAGCGTCGGCGTCGACGCCATCGTCTTCATGAAGCGCGCGACGACGACGGTCGACCCGGTCACGAAGGCGGTGTCGATCGACGTCGCGGGCGGCAACGCCCAGGTCATCGACTACCTGCGCTACGTGCCCGGCGGCTCGCTCGTCATGCTCAAGCCCCCGCGGCCCGACGGGCAGCTGATCAACCTCACGAGCGACCCGAAGTACGCCAGCGCGGACTTCAACGGCGTCGACGTCTCCTTCGACGCGAAGCAGGTCGTCTTCTCGATGAAGGTCGACCAGAACGACCACTACCACATCTACACGGCGCAGCTGACGCCCGGCGCCGACGGCTCCTACGAGATCCACCAGAAGACCGCGGGCGACTACGACGACGTCAACCCGATCTACGCCGCCGGCGGCCGCATCGTCTTCTGCACCAACCAGATGTACACCCAGATGGGCACCCGCGCCGACGAGTACGAGCACTCGCGCGTCGTGACGCAGCTCGCGAGCATCACCGTCGACGGCGGCGACGCCGACCGCCGCCTGTTCTCGCAGAACCTGTCGCACACCGCGGCGCCGTTCCTCCGCTACGACGGCAAGATCGGCTACTCGCGCTGGGAGCACCTTGGCGACGTCAACGACGTGAAGATCATGACGGCGAGCCTGGACGGCACAGAGATGCTCGCGGTGGCGGGTCAGCACGGCAAGCCGGGCAACTCGCTCATCAACGTGAAGGAGTACGCGCCGAACCAGCTCGTCGCCATCGCGACCTCGCGTAACCGCACCATCCACGCAGGCGCGCTCGTCACCATCGACGCGCGTAACCACGCCGACCCCGTCTGCCTCGACAACAACGCCGACCAGACCGGCCACGCCTGCCTGGACGAGGAGCACGCGACCTACGCGGTCCTCACGCCGGACGTGCCGACGAGCAACGACCCGTCGCCGGCCGGCCGCTACCGCGAGCCCAACGTGCTGCCCGACGGGCGCATCATGGTCTCGTACGCCGAGGGCCCGGTGGGCGACATCAACGAACAGTCGGCCACGCCGCCGGACTTCGGCATCTACCTTTTCGACCCGGCGACCAAGACC
This sequence comes from Polyangiaceae bacterium, assembly GCA_035470765.1. Lineage (GTDB taxonomy): Bacteria > Myxococcota_A > Polyangia > Polyangiales > Polyangiaceae > DASXHD01. The sequence continues at coordinate 1,135 of DATIQP010000778.1, forward strand.
AACCAGCTCATCTACAACGACCGCAACATGTGGTCGCTCAGCGCGACGCCGGTCGTCGCTCGCAAGGAGCCGCCGGTCATCGGCGACCTGCAGCGCACCGCCGACTCGTCGGTGGCGGCTCGCATCGGCTCGGTCAACGTCCACACCACGAGCTTGCAAGAGACCGTGACCGGCGCGGAGTTCGACAACACCGCGCTCAACCAGGCCCTGCTCGGCGCGGTGAAGGTGCGCGTCATCGAGGGCTTCTCGAGCGAGTCCGCGAAGGGCGTCACGATGTTCGGCATCACGATGCACGAGGGCGCCGCCGTCCTCGGCGAGGCGTCGGTCTACGCGGACGGCAGCTGGCTCGCCAACGTGCCGCCGTACGTCCCGCTCCACCTGCAGCCGGTCGACAAGTGGGGCCTGTCGATCCGCAGCCAGGGCCTCTGGATCCAGGGCATGCCGGGCGAGAACCGCCGCTGCATCGGCTGCCACGAGAGCCGCACCGGCATCGGCGTCCCCGCCCTCGGGCAGAACCCGACGCTGGCCGAGCAGAAGGGCCCCGAGCCCTTCACGGAGACCGTCGATCAGCGCGCCGAGTACCCCTGGGCCCTCGACCAGCAGTACGCGACGAGCGGCAAGGCCGTCATCCAGCCGATTCTCGATGCGAAGTGCGTGCAGTGCCACAACGACACCACCAACGGCAGCGGCCCGCAGACGTTCTACACGGTGGCGTTCACCGACCCGGTGGCGGGCACGACGACGCAGTACCAGATCCCGCGCTTCAACATGTGCGGCCTCACCGCCAATGCCTACTGCAGCGGCAACCCGATCACGGTCCGCTACGACCGCATGACGGGCGCCTGGCCGGCCTCGTACGTCTCGATCTTCTACCCGGCGGGCCTCCAGATGACGCAGGGGATCAAGATCGTGAGCGGCACGGTGCCTCCGATGTGGGGCATCCCCGCGAACGCGCGCGGCTCGGAGATGATCAAGCACATGAACGTCATGGCGGCCGACAACACGACCGCGTGGCCGACGAGCACACAACCGATGCACCCGGAGAACGTCGGCGTGACGGTGACGCCGCAGGAGCGTGAAGCGCTCATCCGCAGCATCGACCT
>DATIQP010000779.1:0-3407 GCA_035470765.1 Polyangiaceae bacterium
CATCTGCGCCAAGCGTGCCAACAGCTAGAGCGCGGATATCCCGACGCACAAGCACCAGACGCTGCCCTATTTCGACCAACGGTTGGTCGAATCCGGGCAACGAGCGACCTCCGGGTTGCGGGTCCCGAACCGTCGCAACCCGTGCCCATCGTTTACAGCTCGAGCGGACGGGCGCGTTCCGACCGTGAGCGAGCCCTCCCTTCGGAGTCGGAGACGGAGTCGGAGACGGAGTCGGAGTCGGAGACGGAGTCGGAGACGGAGACGGAGACGGAGACGGAGACGGAGACGGAGTCGGAGGCGGAGGCGGAGGCGGAGGCGGAGACGGAGTCGGGAGAGGGGGCGGCTCGCTCGGCGTCGGCGATTGTGCCGCGGTGCTCGGCCATATCAAGGCCGAGCGGCCTTCGGCCGTGCTCGCTGCGCTCGCAGCCTTGACATGGCCTGCGCTCCGCGGCGGTGGGGGCTTGCCTTCGCAAGTGAGGGCGAAAGGAGTCTCCGATGTTGAAGATCTATGAAACGGCGCTCGATGTGATTCGGTTGCTCAAGCCTGTGATCGCCGAGATTCGGCGGCACGATCCGGACCTGGCCGATCAGCTGAAGAGGGCGAGCAACGGCGTGGCGCTGTGCATCGCGGAGGGGAGCTACTCGCGAGGTCGAAATCGGCACTCGCTCTATCACCGGGCGCTGGGGTCGGCGAAGGAGAGCGGGTCGTGTCTCGATGTCGCTCTGGCGTGCGGATACCTCGCGAGGGTGGACGCGCGCATTCGGGCGGGGCTGAGCTCGATCTGCGCGGTGCTCTACAGCATCGTGACGTAGCGAGCGGGTGCGGCTCGATCGAGTCCGTGGTGCGCGGGCTCGATCGGGGCCGAGGCGGAGACGGAGGGGAGGCGCAGACCGATGATTGTGCCCTCTACTTAATGGCACGAATCTTCTTCAATCGAACCCCGTTGGCGTAGAGCAGCGTCACTCCGCCGTCGACGGTCACGACGGCGATGACTTCCAACGACGAAGCACTTTCTTGATCCGTGGGAGCGCCGCCACGAATGCGGCTGCCATCGCCGACCCCGTCACGTCGCCGCGCCCCAGCATGAACGCCGCGACACCGGCACTGAGCAGCGCTTCGCGCTCGAGCGCGTTGGTCCGGATCCGCGCATCCTTGGTCAAGACCACCCATCGGCGCCTTCCGGCTACGCCGAGCCACGCCGTGTCTGCGGTGTCGAGCCCGAACTCATCATCGTGTACGACGACGGTCTCCTTCGCCTCCCGGAGCGCCTGGACGACCACTCCCGCGCCCAGCGAACGATCCACGAAGAAGGTGAAGGGCTCACCCAGCTTCACGGAGCTCGCAGCGCACGGCGTCGTCGATCAGCTCCTGGTCGACACGATAATCCTTCGCGAGCTCGGCTGCGGATTCGCCGGCGCGGTATCGACTGACGATGACATCCACCCGAATGCCGGTGCCTGCGAGTGTCGGCTGGCCAAAGCCTCGTTCGGGATCGATCACGATCGTCTTCGGTTGTTCCGCACCGGGGGCACGAACGATCGGAAAGAGCCGCACCGCCAGCCCATTGCGATCCCAGTCGACGCGCCGGAGGCTGGACTCGAGCGACCCTCGCATCGCGAGCTGTCCGTCCCGGGAAGCGTTGACGAGCTTTCCCCACTGCTCGACGAACAAGTCGACTCCATCTGTCCTGAACTTCGCGTGAATGAGCGGGCGCTCGATTTCAAGGTCGTGCTGGACGAAGCGGATCGCTCGGCGGACGCGCTGCAGTGCCACACCGTGCCCGCGACGGATGGCCGCGAGCACGAACGCCTCGACCAAGTGGGAAAACGCCAGCAGACGCGGCCGTCCCTTCGGCAAGACGAGGAGTCCGCGGCTCGCTTTTCCCTCCCCGTGAATCCACGTCTTGAGGGTGCTCACCGGCACGCGCACGAGCGCCGCCGCTTCGGCGACGGTATACGCCGGCACGTCGCGCGGATCGTTGGGTCGAGTCTCCACGCTCCAAACCCTACCACAACGCACTCGACGGGCGGCTCCAGCTGCACCGCGGTGCGCTCCCCGAGGGGCGAACCTCGAACGGCGCCGTCTACTTCAGCTTGTCGCACCCACCGTCGCTCTCGGACATCCGCACCGCCCAGCGCAACATCTGGGTCGGATCGGAGTCGGAGGCGGAGGTGGTCTGCGCGTTGAGTGGGGCACAAAGGTCGCGTGCGCTCTTTTGTTTCGAGGAGGTCCCCGCACGCGAACCGGGAGGCGTAGAGTCGCCAACGTTGGCGGCCCGAACCGCCAACGTTGGCGGTGAGGGTGATGATGGCAAGCCGCGACGGGGGAGAGACGATCGCGCGCGCACGTTCGCGCGCGGGGGTCACGCCTGAACGCGCACGCAGTCGCGTCTATCCCGTCTACGGCATGGGGCTAGGCGGTCCGGTATGGCTTTGACCATGCAGGACGACGCGGGCGTCGCTACGACCGGCGGTCGAGCCGCGGGGCGGCCGCGCGGCGAGGCGCGGGCGCGGCGGTGCTCAGCGCTTGGATGCTTTCGCCTTCTTCGTGACGGGGGCTTTGCCCGCGCCGCGGATCACCGCGTTGCCGAAGTGGGCGAGCGCGCCTGCGGGGACGTTGCGGAACGAGAAGATGCCGGCGTGCTCCGAGACCTCGACGCCCGCGAGCGGCTTCTGCGCCGAGAGCTCCGTGGAGAGCGCGCGGTACGTGTCGCTCTTCGGTTTGCGGTTCGCTCCGTTCGTGAGCTTCGACGTCGCCGCCTGGATGTCCTTCACCGTGACCTCGGCGAGCGTGCGCTGGTGCGTCGCCCCGTCGACCTTCACCGGGATCTTCAGCCGGTCGAAGTCGATCGGCGCCTTGCCGTTGAGCGGCCCGCCGTTCTTGGCCTCGATGTAGCCGAGCGCCGCGTCGAGCATCGAGACGCCGAACTTCTCCTCCTGCGCCGCGCTCGCGTAGCGCGCGACCCGGATGTTGCGCAGCGCGGTGCGCTCGGTCTCGTGCACGGCCTTGGCGAAGAACTCGCGCGCCGAGCCGTAGTCGCCGACGACGTAGAGAGGAGGGTCGTGGCTGACGATGGCGTCGACCGCCTCCCAGAGGACGTCGAAGGACTTGGCGCCCTGCGCCTGGGCCTGCTCGAGGACCGCGCGCTGCTGGTCCCAGAGTTTCTTGAGCTGGCCGTCGACCTTGACGGCGACGTCGGCGGGGGCGGGGATTTTCTTGGTGCGGGAGGGTTTGGCTTTCTTGGTGGGGGGCATGGGCGGAGTGTCGCTGTGGGGCGGCGTGTCGCGCAAGAGTGGCCGCCAATGGTGGCGGTGGGGGACGCCAACGTTGGCGGGGGGCGTCGAGTACTTCCGGAACAAGCCGTAGGGAGGCGTGATTGTTGACAAGCCAGCAGAGATGCCGGCGC
>DATIQP010000780.1:0-4250 GCA_035470765.1 Polyangiaceae bacterium
CTCCGCAATGCCCGAGCAGACGATCCACCTCGAGAAGTACGCGCCCGACGCGAAGGCGCTCGTCGCCGGCGCGCAGAGCCTCGCCGACGAGCGCAAGCACACGCAGGTCGAGCCCATCCACCTGCTCGTGCGCGCGCTCGATCGCGACCGCGGGGTGGCCGAGGTGTTCCGCAAGGCAGGGGCCGAGCCGCGGGACGTCGCGGTCGAGGCGGAGGCCGCCCTGGCGCGGCTGCCGAAATCGAACGGCGGCCTGTCGTACCTGTCCTCGGCGATGCTCGACCTGCTCGGGCGCGCCGAGCGCGAGGCCTCGGGCGGGACGGTGGGCGTCGAGCAGCTGCTCAACGCGCTCTCGCAGGAAATCCGGGGCGCGGCGGCGATCGTGCTCCAGGCGTTCGCGCTCGGACCGGGCTCGTTCCGCCCGCACATGGCCGCGCTCAAGAGCGTGCCGCGCGAGGTCTCGGTCGACGGCGGCGGCGACCCCGCCGCGCGCTTCACGCAGGACCTCATCGCGCGCGCCCGCGCCGGCGGCTTCGGTCCCGTCATCGGCCGCGACGTGGAGATGCGCCGGTTGCTCCAGATCCTTGAGCGGCAACAGAAGAACCACCCCCTCTTGGTCGGAGACCCGGGGGTCGGCAAGAGCACGATCGTGGGCGGCCTCGCGGCGCGCATCGCCGCCGGCGACGTCCCGGCGAACCTCGCGCAGCTCTCGGTGCTCGAGCTCGAGGTCGGCATGCTCACCGCGGGCGCCAAGCTCCGCGGGGAGATCGAGGAGCGGCTCAAGCAGACGCTCAGCGCGGTGAAATCGGTGCCCGGCGGCCACGAGGTGTTGCTTTACGTCAACGGCATCGACTCGCTCCTCGGCCAGGGCGCGGCCGGCGGCGGCGTCGGCGACATGCTCAAGCCGCTGCTCACCCGCGGCGAGGTGCGCCTGCTCGGTACGACCACGCCCGAGGGCCTGCGCAAGATCGCCGACAAGGACGCGGCGCTGCTGCGTCGCTTCACCGTGCTGACGATCGACGCGCCCACGCCGGACCAGGCCATCGAGGTGCTGCGCGGCATCGCGACGCGCTACGAGCGGCACCACCGCGTGCAGATCGGCGATCCGGCCATCGTCTCGGCCGTGCGCCTCGCCAAGCGCTACGTGCAGGACAAGGCCCTGCCGGACTCGGCCATCGACCTGCTCGACGAGGCGGCGGCGCGCAAGCGCGTCGAGACCGACGGCGTGCCGGCGGACGTGGACAACGCCATCCGGCGGCTCGTCTCGCTCAAGGCGCAGCGTGCGTCGCTCGCCGACGACGCCGACTCGATGAGCACCAAGACCCGCACCCGCATCGACAAGGAGATCGCCGCTCTCGAGCCTCAGGTGAGCGAGCTCCGCGCCAAGATCGACTCGCGCCGCGGCGCGCTCGCCGCCCAGGCGAGCCTGCGCGAGGAGTACGAGAAGCTCCACGCCGAGCTCGAGGAGGCCCGCAAGACGCAGAACTTCGCCAGGCTCGGCGAGCTCGAGCACGTCACGCTCCCCGACGTGAAGCGCCGGCTCGACGCGGCCGACGCCGCGATCGCAAAGGAGGGCATCAGCGCGCAGCCGAACATCGTCGGCGAGGAGGACGTCGCGCAGGTGCTCGGCGACTGGACCGGCATCCCCGTCGCCAAGATGCTCGAGAGCGAGGCCGACAAGCTTCTCAAGATGGAGGAGCGCCTCGCCAAGCGCGTTGTCGGCCAGGACGAGGCGGTGCGCGCGGTGTCGCGCGCGGTGCGCCGCGGGCGCGTGGGCCTGCGTGACCCGGGCCGCCCCATCGGCTCGTTCCTGTTCCTCGGCCCGAGCGGCGTCGGCAAGACCGAGCTCGCCAAGGCGCTCGCGGAGTTCCTCTTCGACGACGAGCAGTCGATGACCCGCCTCGACATGAGCGAGTTCATGGAGAAGCACATGGCGCAGCGCCTGGTCGGCGCGCCGCCGGGCTACGTCGACAGCGAGGAGGGCGGCTTCTTGACCGAGGCCGTGCGGCGCCGCCCCTACAGCGTGCTGCTCTTCGACGAGGTCGAGAAGGCCCACGTCGACGTGTTCAACCTGCTGCTCCAGGTGCTAGACGACGGGCGGCTCACCGACGGCCGCGGCCGCACCGCGGACTTCTCGAACACTGTCGTCATCATGACGAGCAACATCGGCTCGCAGCGCATCCTCGACACCGACATCAAGATGTTCGAGTCGGCCGAGGGCCGCGAGGCGCTGCGCGACGTGCTGCGCGACGAGCTGCGCAACTTCCTGCGGCCGGAGTTCCTCAACCGCATCGACGACATCATCATCTTCCGTCCGCTCGACAAGAAAGACCTGCGCGGCATCGTCGACATCCAGCTCCGGCGCCTGGAGAAGCTCGTCGCCGACCGCGAGCTCAGGCTCGATCTCACCGAGGCCGCGAAGGCCGCGCTCGTCGAGATATCGTACGAGCCCGCCTTCGGCGCCCGCCCGCTGAAGCGCGCCATCCTGAAGAAGCTGCAGGACCCGCTCGCCGAGGAGATCCTCGCCGGCGGCTACCTGACCGGCGCGGTGGTGAAGGTGGACGTGAAGGACGGCGAGTTCGTCTTCGCGAAGGGCTGAGTAGGGCCACCCCGGGCTGAAGCCCGGGGCAGGCAAAAACACGCATGATGGGTGCGCCATCAAAGCCCGCCTCCGGCGGGCTCGCAGCCGGCATGGAGACGGAGGAGGGGGCGGGGGCGGGAGGAATTAGTTGGTTGGTTGACCAGTAAATAAATGCCTAAACCTCCGAAAATACTTAGATGAGCCACTCATTTATTGGTTGACCAATCAATATATCGGGCTCGACACGGCGGGGCCTCGGTGCGACGAGCTTCCTGAAACAGACGTAGGGCGTCCGTTGTCGCGCGAGTCCGCCGAAGGCGGACTTCGAGTGGATCCAGAAAAGAGGTCTTCGCCTGCCCCGGGCTTCAGCCCGGGTGGCCCATTCTTCATGAGAAGAACGACAGGAGCGCGTCGACCACCGGCCCGGGCGTGTCGACGTGGGCGAAGTGCGAGGTGTTCTCGAGCTTGACGAGCTTCGCCGACGGGACGAGGCGGGCGAGGTAATCGCCGTTCTCGGGCGGGACGAGCGGATCGGTCGTCGCGTAGAGCAGCAGGAGCGGGACGGGGAACGGGGTAGCGCGAAGCCTGTCCGCGAGCGCGACGAACCCGCGGGGAGCGAGCGTCTCCTTCATGTAGCGGCGGAAGGCGTCGACGCCGTCGGGCGTGCGCAGCGGGCGCGCGTACTCCTCGGCCTCCTCGAGCGACTTGAGCGTCTCGTCGAAGTAGTGGACGTTCTTGTGCGTCCACCGGCGGCCGTCCTTGCCGATGAGCGCCCCGAGCAGGCCGCTCGATCCCGGAATCGACAGCGCGGCGCCGAGCGCGCGGTAGCGAAAGTCCGGCGTGGCGGGCGAGTGGATGTCGACCAGGCGCGAGTAGGCGCCCGGCTCGAGCATCGCGTGGTGCAGGCAAACGTAGCCGCCCATCGAGTTGCCGACGGCGCGGCAGCCCGCGATGCCGAGCTCCTTCTGGAATTCGCCGAGCCACTGGGCGAGCGCGTCGGGGCCGTACGACTCCGCGCGCGGCTTGTCGCTCCGGCCCGCGCCGGGCAGGTCCGGGGCGATCACGCGGAAGCGCGCGCCGAGGCCGCGGTAGACGTAGCGCCACGAGTAGCTCGTCGTCATCAGTCCGTGGACGAGCAGCAGCGGCTCGCCCTCGCCGTACTCGCGGTAGTGCACGCGCATCTCGCCGAACGGCCGCGAGCGCATCGTCAAGTCCACGCCGCGCGTCCGCGCGAAGTCGTGAGGGACCCGCGGCTCCTCGGGGAGGTCCTCGAACCGCATCCTCTCGAAAGGCTTCAAACCTCGCGCAGGCGGCACGCCGGCACTTATAGCCCACTCTCGCCCATCGCACGCTTGAGCGCGGCGCGCGCGATGAGGTAGTCGTACGTCGCGGTCTGGAGCTGCCCGCGCGCCTGGGTGAGCAGGCCCTCGGCGTCGACGACGTCGAACGACGTCGCCGTGTTGGCGTCGTAGCGCTTTCCCACGAGGCGGAAGTTCTCTTCGGCCGCCGCCACCGCGGCCTTCGCGACGTCCATCGCGTCCTTCGCGGCGTCGAGGTTCAGGTACGCCTCGCGGACCTCGAGCAAGATCTGATCTTCGACCTTCTCGCGCGCGGTGCGCGCCATGCGGAGCCGGGCGTTCGCCTGGTGGATGCCGCCGATCGTCGAGCCCCA
>DATIQP010000781.1:0-3331 GCA_035470765.1 Polyangiaceae bacterium
GGCGTCGTCGTGGCGGCGCTGCACGTCCAGCTCGACGAGCGCGTGGCGATCAAGTTCCTCTTGCCCGAGGCGCTCGAGAGCGCCGAGACGGTGGCGCGCTTCGCCCGCGAGGCGCGCGCCGCGGTGAAGATCAAGAGCGAGCACGTCGCGCGGGTGAGCGACGTGGGCGCGCTCGAGAGCGGCGCGCCCTACATGGTGATGGAGTACCTCGAGGGCCAGGACCTCTCGGCGCTCGTCCGAACGCGCGGGCCGCTCGCCGTCTCCGAGGCGGTTCTCTACCTGCTGCAGGCGATCGAGGCCATCGCCGAGGCGCACGCGCTCGGAATCGTGCACCGGGACCTCAAGCCGTCGAACCTGTTTCTCACGCGCCGCGCCGACGGCACGCCGCTCGTCAAGGTGCTCGACTTCGGCATCTCGAAGATCACCCACGGCGCGGGCGTGCCCGACGCCGCGATGACCACCACCAACGCGGTGCTCGGCTCGCCGATGTACATGGCGCCCGAGCAGATGGTCTCGACGCGCGACGTCGATGGCCGGGCGGACGTGTGGGCGCTCGGCATCGTGCTCTACCAGCTCTTGGCAGGGCGCGCGCCGTTCGACGGCACGACGATGACCGAGCTCTGCGCGCGCATTCTGCAAGAGCCGCCGGCGCCGCTGCGCGCGTTCCGCGTGGACGTGCCGCCGGCGCTCGAGGCCGCCATCTTGTGTTGCCTCGAGAAGGACCGCGTGCGCCGCTTCCACACGGTCGCCGACCTCGCGGGGGCGCTGGCACCCTACGCCGGCCCGGAGGGCGCCGCGTCCGCCGAGCGCGCGAGGCGCCTCCTGCCGATCACCGAGATGGGCGCGGGGCAGAGGCCGAGCGGGCCCGCCTACCCGACACCGCCGCCCTACGCCGCGCAGGCGCCGTACCCCGTCGCTGCACAGTCGACGCACGCGAGCTGGTCCGCGACGCGCGCGCGCGGGACCGGCATGGGCCCGTGGGTGGCGATCGTCCTCGCCATCGCCGCGCTCGTCGGAGGCGTGGCGGTGGGCATCGCGGTGCTCGTCGCCCGGAACGTCAGCCAGCGCGCCGACCCAGAGCCCGCGCACGTCACGCAGGACACGGCAACCGTCGCGCCCCCGCCGACCACGACCGTCGCGCCGCTGCTCACCGCGACAGCCGCGGCGTCCGACCAGCTCGCTCCGCTCCATGTGGCGCCGACCGCGACGGCGAACACCACGACGTCGCGCCAAGGCGCCGCGACCAGTTCGCACCCGCCTGCCACGGTGACCGCCACGACCACCGCGACGGTCACCACGCCGCCCGCCACGGCGACAGCGACGGCCACCGCGAAAAAGCCCGATATCTTCTGACCCTTCTTTCCGTGTCCAACCTGCGCTATCCCAAGGCCGTGTCGCTCTTCCGTCGCCTCCTACTTCCGGCGACTCTGGGATGCGCGCTCCTGCTCGCTCCCTCCTGGATAGGCGTGGCCCGCGCGGACGAGCCGACCGGCGCGGACATCGAGAGCGCCCGCGCGGCGTTCCTGCAGGGCCTCGAGCTGCGCGACAAGCAGCACGATCCGGGCGCCGCCGTGGAGCGCTTCAAGGCCGCCTACGCGCTCGTGCCGACGCCGCGCATCGGCTTCGAGCTCGGCAAGACTCTGCGCTCGATGGGCGATCTGGTCGGCGCGCGCGCCGCGTTCGTGGCCGCCGTGCAGCTGCCCGCGCGCCACGGCGAGTCTCCGGAGGCGAAGAAGGCACGCGAGGACGCGGAGGCCCAGGCCGCGGAGCTCGAGCCGCGCATTCCGCAGCTCCTCATCCACCTGCAGGGCGAAGGGCAGATCTACGTCGACGGCGAGGCGCTGCGCCGCGAGGCGCTGGCCGTCCCGCGCCGGCTCAACCCGGGCAACCACGTCGTGCAGGTCCAGGTCGAGGGCGACGTGAAGGGCGAGCGCACGGTCACGCTGCGCGAAGGCGACCGCCGCGAGCTGACCCTCTCCGCGGGCGGCACCGCCGCCGAGCCTCCGCCGACGACCGACGTGGCGAGACCGCCGCCGGGCAACGTGTACGGCGACAACCGCGCGTGGCAGCCTCCCCAAGGGAGCCACAGCAACGCCGCTCTCAAGAGCGGCCTTCTGTACCTGGCCTACACCCTCGCCGGCGTGGGCGTCGGCACGGGGGCCATCTCGCTCTCGGTCATGAAGGGCGCCACCGACGGCTGCGACTCGACCACCAAGCTGTGCACGGCGACCGACTTCGGCACCAAGAAGGACATGGCCATCGGCTTCGCCGTCGCAACCGACGTGCTCTGGGGCGCCGCGCTCGTCTCGCTCATCGTGGCGCTCGCGCTGCCGCGCAACGAGGAGCCGCCGCCAGGGGTGGTCACGGGGTTCACGCCCATGCCGGGCGGAGGCCTCTTCACGACCGGAGCGAGGTTCTGATGCGCCGCGAGGTCCTCGCCGCCGTCGTCCTGGGCGCGCTCGCCGTGTCGTGCACCGCGTTCGTGGCGTCGGAGCTCTCGGGCTACCAGGGCCCCGGCCCCACGACAGGGGGCTGCTTCGCGCTGCCGAGCAACGCGTGCGGGAGCTGCATCGCGCAGCGGTGCGAGAACCCGAACGCGAGCCCGCCCGTCTCGCTTCAGGCCGTCTGCGGCTTCTCCGGCTCGGGCCTGCCCTACGACGTGAAGCAGTGCGCCACCGATCCGAGCATCAGCAACAGCGGTTACGACACCTGCGCCTCCTCCGTCTTTCTCGACGGCGGCGCGTACGCGAGCGCGATCGACACGCAAGGCTCGGCGGAGAACAACGTCAAGAAGTGCATCACGGACAACTGCCTCGACCAGTGCCGCGTCTGCAACGCCACGGTGTACCCGTGCGGCAGCGACACGGTGGATCTCGGCGACGCGGGCACGTGTGGCGCGTGCTTGTACAATGCAATGAACTTCGGCGGCGCGTGCCAGGCCGCCGTCATCCCCGTCTGCACCTGGATCCAGGACGACGTGGCGAGCTGCGCCATCATCACCGCCCCCGCCAAGTGCAACGCCTCGGACTGCTCGAGCTTGATGTCGCCTCCGAGCAATCTGGACCCCAAGGCACAGGCAGCGCTCAACTGCCTCTGGACGGCGTGCAGCGCGTCCTGCCAATAGGATGGAGTTCCGCGGAACGACGCGCTTCCACGTCGAGCGTCCGATCGGCAGCGGCGGCATGGGCGTCGTCTACGAGGCCACCGACACCGAGCGCGGCGCGCGCGTGGCGCTCAAGACGCTGCGCAACCTCGACGCGACGTCGCTGCTGCGCTTCAAGACCGAGTTCCGCGCCCTCGCGGACATCCTGCACCCGAACCTGGTCCGCTT
>DATIQP010000782.1:0-6239 GCA_035470765.1 Polyangiaceae bacterium
AGCGGCGAAGATCCGCGAGGACATCGACAAGCTGAAGACCGACAAGGAGAAGCAGTCCGCGCGAGAGAAGGACGCCAGCAAGCTCTCCGCCGACGACGCCGCCGCCGCCGGGCCGCTGAAGGCCGGCGCGGGTCTCGAGGCGCTCTTCAAGCTCGAGGTCGGCGACTACACCAAGGACGCGCACGCGATCGGCGTCTTGCTCGCGCTCGGGCGGGTGCGCGTGTCGCGCGACATTCCGAAGCACATGAAGGTCTACGCCGTGAGCCCCGCCTATCAGACGGTCTTCGGCGTGCAGCCCCCCGCCGTTCCCGACACGGCGAACGCGCCGCTCAAGCCCGGCACCTGGCTCGGGTTCCTCGTCGACGTGGCGAAGGCCGCCGGCCATCCGGTCCCCGAGACCGCCAAGACGCCGACGGAGCGCGAGTCGCACGCCTGGGCCGGCATGCTCAACGGCTTCGCCGACAAGCTCAAGGCCGATCAGGGCCTCATCAAGAGTCCGGAGCTCGGCGAGGTGGTCAACCACGCCGTCGCGTTGCTCGAGGTGCGCGCCGAGAAGGCGATCGAGAGCGCGGAGAAGAAGGAAGAGAAGAAGGAAGAGAAGAAGGGCGAGAAGAAGGAACCGAAGAAGCCCTGAGCGTCGCGGCAGGAGTGCGCGCCCTGGCGGCAATGGAGGCGCGTTGAGCTCACCCCTTCAGTGGCTCGGCGCGCACCTGGCGACGGTGATCGCCGCCGTGCTGGTCGTCTTGTTCCTGGCGCGCATCCTCCGCGAGCGGCGCCCGCAAGGAAGCACGCTCGCCTGGATGCTGGTCGTGATCGCGATCCCGTATGTCGGCATCCCGCTGTACCTGATCGTCGGCACTCGCAAGTGGGGGAAGCGCCCGAAGCGGCTCTTCCCAAAGGGCGAGTCGACGGCGCGCATCGAGCCGGACGTCGCGCGACTGCTCTCGGCCGAAGGCATCCGCCCGCCGCGTGCCGGCGACGTCACGCTCCTCCGATCCGGCGAGGCGGCATTCGAGCGCCTCGACGAGCTCGTCCTCGGCGCGAAGCGTTCGATTCGAATCTCCACGTTCATCCTCGGAAACGACGAGACCGGCAACGCGATCGTGAGCAGGCTCGCCGAGCGAGCCGCCGCGGGCGTGGAGGTGCACTTGCTGCTCGACGGGCTTTTCGTCTGGCGGGCGGACCGGAAGAGCCTCGCGGCGCTCCGCCGCGCCGGCGGCGAGGTCGCGACGTTCGCGCCGATGCTCCACCTGCCGTTCCGTGGCTACGACAACCTGCGCAACCATCGCAAATCGGCGGTTTTCGACGGCGAGAGCGCCGTCGTCGGCGGGATGAACCTCGCCGAGGAGTACATGGGGCCCAAGCCGCTCGAGACGCGCTGGTGCGATCTCTGCGCTCTCGTGCGCGGGCCGGCGGCCCTGGACATCGACGAGGTCTTTCGCGCCGACTGGGAGTTCGCGACCGGCGAGGCGCTCGAATCGAGCGGCCCGGCCCAGGACGCGAGCGGCCGCGCGCGCGTCCAGGTCGTCCCGAGTGGACCGGATTCGGCGGCCGACAGCTTCTACGACGCGATCGTGATGGCGTGCTGGGCGGCGAAGCGGCGCATCTGGATCGCGACGCCGTACTTCGTCCCCGACGATGCCCTCACCCACGCGCTCTCGGCCGCGTCACGCCGCGGCATCGACGTGCGCGTGCTCGTGCCGCTCCGCTCGAACCACCGCTTGGCCGATCTCGCCGGCAGCCCGTCGCTACGGCAAGTGCAGCGTGCAGGCGGTCGAGTTGCGACGTACCCGCGGATGCTCCACGCCAAGGTCGTGGTGATGGACGACGACATCGGCGTCGTCGGCTCGGCCAACTTCGACATGCGCAGTCTCTTCTTGGACTACGAGCTGTGCGTCTTCCTCTACTCGCGAGCGGAGATCGCCGATCTCGCCGACTGGTACGAGGCGACGGAGCGCGCGTGCGGCGCGCTGCCGGTGCCGACGAAGCTGCGCGCCCTGGCAGAGGACGTCGGCCGGCTGTTCTCGCCGCTCGTGTAGGTGGGCGTTGGGCGGACTAGCGAGCTTCTAGGATCTTGACGGTGCGCGCGGGAACCGGGACCTCGAAGGCGCCGGCGTTGCGCGTGTAGGTGACCGGCTCGCCGAGAGCCGAGACGAGCTCCTTCGGGCCGGCGATGGAGACGCGCGCGCTCGCGGGCGCGCTGGTGGGGTTCATGACGAAGACGAGGCGGGCCGCTCCCGCTGCGTCCTCGTGCAGGCAGACGTGGAGGTCGAGCGGATCGATGGGGAACGTCGGCAAACCGAGCTCCTCGATGCGCCGGGCGACGAGGGCGTCGGCGCGTGCCGCGTCTTCGAGGGTCTCGAGCTCGAGGCCGCCCAGGTCGGCGGGCCGCGGGAGAGGCCGCCACGTTCCGTCGAGGGTCGGGACGACGGGGCCGAGCGTCACGCGGGACCCCGAGGCGGCGCGCTCGCGCAGCTGCTCGAGGACCTCCGGCTTGAGGCCCGTCGCCGTGCCGCACACGATCCACGAAGCGCCGACCGTGCTCGCGTCGAGCGTCTCTCCGCCGGCGTACGCGAACGGAACGCCGCGCGCGAGCAGTGCGCGCTCGAAGGTCCGCACGAAAGCCTCGGCCGCCATCGGCCCCGGCCCTCCGAGGTCCTCCTCGAACGTGCTCTCCCGGAAGCCCGCGCCGACGACGTGGAAGATGGCCGGCGTGATCGGGCCGAACGCGTGCGAGACGCGCGCGAGACGCCGCAGCGATCGCGGCACGAGCAGGCGCACCGGCGCGCGTCGCCGCAGCGAGAAGAACTCGGTTCGCGCGAGCGCCTCGCACAGCTCGCGGTACTCGTCGGCGAGCGGGCGGGGTCTTCCGTGCGGATCGATCGGTGCGCCGATCCAGCGATCGCGCTCGACGGCCATGTACAGGTTGAAGCCGCGCAAGCCGTACGCGAGCGCCGCCACGAGCGTGTAGAGCGAGTCCTTCTCGTCGTGAGGAGCGAAGAACGGGGGAAAGCCCGCGCCCACCTCCGCGCCGAAGGCGGGCACCTCGCGCCCCTCCGAGCGCACGGCGAGCTCGGTCGTCCGGCGCATCAGGACGGCGTGCTCGCCCGGTGTCGCGTGGTGGTAGTAGTCGAGTCCCACGAGGTCGATGGAGCCCGAAAGCCGCTGGGCGTTCAGCGGCGTCGCGGCCTCCCCGAGCGGGAAGTTGTGCATCGTCGGGATGCCGTCGAGCCCGACCTCGCGCAGCTTCGCCGCCATGCGGTCCATCGCGGTCGCGAGCAGGTGCTCGTGGTACTCCGCCCAGTCGAGGTGACGCGGTAGGTCCTCGGCCTTCGTCGCGTCGAAGCGCGTGGGCGGCTCGGCTGTGCCGAAGGAGGCCGCGTCGTTGCCGTACGCCGCTCGCAGCGCGCTCGGGCGCTTGTACTTCGCGCGAAGAAACGAGCGAAACAGCTGCACCGAGTCCGGGTGGTAGTCCTGGTCGTACGGGGCGTCGCGGAAGTACAGCGCGCCCTCGTTGTCGACCTGGACCATCACGATCGGCCCGTCGGGCCAGCGCAGGGGCGAGAGCAGCGGCCCGCACGCCTCGAACCAGCGCTCGACCTCCTCGTGGAAGGCCTCGCTCGCGTAGCTCGGCACCGGGAAGGCCATGGGCACCATCGGCAGCATCACCGGGTTGCCCTTCGGCGTTCGCGCCTGGCACGCCGGATCCCAGACGATGCGCTCAGGCAGGCCGAAGTACGTCAGCTCGGCGTTGATGTGCGGGCCGGGCCGGACGATGGCGAGCATCTCCCGCTCGTGGACGAGGCGAAGGAAGCGCCGGACGTCGAGCTTCGGGTTCTTCTCGCCGAAGTCGAACGACCCGTCCGGCGCCTCGTGCTGGCCCCACGGGATGTACGTGTCCACGACGCGCATGCCCATGGCGCGCATCGCGTCGAGGCCGGGCGCCCACGCGCGCGGCTCGAGCCGCCAATAGTGCATCGCTCCGCAGACGAGCGGCACGAGAGTGCCGCCGCTGGGGTGGATGCCTTGCGGGTGGAGCCGTGCGCGCGTGCGAATGGGCGATGCTACCGGCAGACCCCGCCGGAGCAGACGTCGCCGGCGAAGCAGCAGTCGCTGTCCGCGGCGCAGCCCGTCTGGTTCGTGTCCACGCAGCCGCAGAGGCCGTCGCCGAGGGCGCAGATGCCGGTGCAGCACTCCGCATCGGAAGAACAGGCCGCGAGGTCCGGCGTGCAGCTTCCGGCGATACACGCGGCGCCGCTGCAGTACGTCCCGCCGGGACACGTGTAGCCACAGGCCCCGCAGTTGTAGTCGTCAATCGACAGGTCCCTGCAGTAGCCGCCGCAGTCCGTCTCACCTGCGGGGCAATTTGCCACCGTGACGGTGCAGGCGGAGGACGAGGCGACGAGGATGGCGCCTCCAATCAACGTGAGCCCAAGGACAAGCTTTCGGGCGCGAGAATTCAACGATTGCATGGGATCCCTTCCTTTGCAGAAGTGAAGCCGGCCGCTTCCACGACGATACTACCCTGGTTGAATGCGCCGGTGTCGAGATCCGGTGCCCCAACTTCGACGACGAGGTTGGACGGCCGACACCGGACTTCATTCATAGCGTCAACCAAACTCGTCGGGAAGGACGCGTTTCAGCAAGGATCGCAGGGCGTTCATGTCTTCGTCGCGACCGTGCAAGCGGTCGAGCGCCTCCCGCACCTTGTGGATGGTGGGCGTCACGAAGCGGAGGAAGGAGTCGTTGCCCTTCCTCCGGTCGATGAAGACGAAGCGCCCCGCGTCTTTCAGCTTCCGCTGTACGGTGACGTAGTCGAACTGCGCGGTGACCTCGGCCAGGTCCGAGCCGATGCTCGCGCAGTACTCGCGGAGCCGCTCTTCGACGAAGGCGCGATCGAACATCTGGTACGAGTCGTTCAGGAGCGCGACCAGATCGTAGACCTGCGGCCCGAGCAGGGCGTCCTGGAAGTCGATCCAGCAGAGCGTCTCGCCGGGGCGCACCATGAGGTTGCGCGATTGGTAGTCCCGGTGGACGAAGCCGCGCGGCCAGCTCGCGATGCGGGTGGCGAGCCGATCCGCGATGGCTTCGAAGCGTGCGCGGTCTTCCGAGGGGAGCAGGTGACCGCGTGCCTCGAGCCCCCACTCGCGGAAGTGGTCGATCTCCCAGCGGAGCAGGTCGTGATCGAAGGCGCGGGACGCCACGACGCTGCCGGCAGGGAGCTGGGCGAGCGCCTTCTGTGCGCGCGCCAGGTCGAGGACGGCGCGGCGGTAGAGCGCCTCGCGCGAGCCTTCGTTGCGGAGCAGGTAGTTGGCCAGCGTGTCGTCGCCCAGGTCTTCGAGCAGCAGCCAGCCGCTCTGGGTGTCCTCGCCGTAGAGGCGCGGGACGTCGACGCCGTGGGCCTCGAGGAGGTCTCTCACCTCGAGGAACGGCCAGCGGCGGTGGACGCCCTCCTTGGCGATCTCCTCGGGCTTCGACCCTTCGGGGACGAACATGGCCACCGCGCGGCCGCCGCCCGGCAGCTCCAGGCGGAAATAGCGGCGTGTCGACGCGCCGCCCGGCATCTCGGCCTGCACCAGCCTGGCCCCGGGGGCGTGGGCCTGCACGAGGGACTCGAGCTTGTCGAAATCGAGCTCGGGCATCCGGGCCTCGTTAGCACACTTCGACCGAGCCACGGCGGGCACGTTGGGTGGGGTGCCCCCGAAGGCCGGGCGGTTCAAGGGACTTTTGGCTAGGCTCGCGGCCCGATGGATCGACGACCCGAGAGGCCCGCCGCAGGCTGGCCCATCCGCGAGGTGCTCGCCTCGTTGAGCTTGCCGGCGCCCGGCGCCGAGGTCCTCGCTTCCATCGCGAGGTGGCTCGACCGGCTCGCGGAGTGGAACGCGAAGATGGACCTGACCGCAGCCAAGGACGGGGCTGCGCTGGCGTGGCTGATGCTCGCGGACGCCGCCGAGCTCGCCGGCGAGCTCGCGCCGAACGTGTCGATCGTCGACGTGGGGACGGGCGCGGGCGCGCCGGGCCTGGGGCTCGCGCTGCTCCGCCCGGATCTGCGCGTGACGCTGGTCGAACCGCTCCGTAAGCGCGTCGCGTTCCTGCGAACCGTGCTCGGCGAGCTCCGCCGTTCCGACGTGACCCTCCTCGAGAAGCGCGGCGAGTCGCTCGAGCCCGGCGTGTTCGACGAGGCGGTATCGCGCGCGACGCTCGCGCCCGACGAGTGGCTCGCGCTCGGGACGCGCCTC
>DATIQP010000783.1:0-3641 GCA_035470765.1 Polyangiaceae bacterium
GAGCCCGTAGAAGATCGCACGGTCGTACGCCATCTTCGCGCGCTTCTTGGCGTACTCGGCGCCCGCGTCGTCGCCGCGCACCTGGGCCTCCTCCATCTCGTCCTCGAGGAACCCCCAGCCGTAGCCTCCCCAACCGTTGACGAGCAGATACAGCGCGTCGTCGTTGGTCGGCGCGATGCGGTGCATGCCTTCGAACTGCGCGAGCCCGGCCTGCGTGGAGACCTTGGCGAGCTCGTAGTCGCCGAGCGTGTCGAACGAGGCCGCCGCCTCGCGCGTGGAGGCGATCTCGCCGTTGGTGAGCATGGTCTCGATGCAGCCGGTGGACACGACGGCGCACAAGGCGCAAGCCCCGACGGCAGGGTAGATGGCGCGCATGAGAAGGATTTTACGGATCAGATCGCCAGCGGGCCAAAAAAACCGACGCGATCTTGACCCTCCGCGCGCGCACCGTTAAGCGGATGGGACGCGGTCTCTCGCGCGTTCGTTCGTCGTAGTCCATGAGCACCCTCCCTCTTCCGCGCGCGGCCGCGGCCGAATCCAGCCAGCCGCTCGCGCTGCGCCTGGTGCGGTCCATCGGTCCGGCTTGGCGCGTGATGGCCTTCGCGGGCGGGCTGGCGCTGGTCGCGGCGACGCTGCGAGGCCCCGTGCCGGACAACGATCCGGCGGCGCTCGCCGCGGCGATCGGCCGCGCCACGCACGGCGTGGTCCAGCCGCGCGACGTCGTCTGGGAGCCGTCCGGCGGCATGGTCTCGGACCTCGTGCTCGGTCGCTTCGCTCTCGCGCTCGGCAGCGAGACGCCCGGCGCCCCGCGCGACGTCTGGCGCGTGCGCGTCCGCCTGTCGCCCGAGGGCCACCCGCTCTCGGTGAGCGACGCGCACGACCTCACGCAGACGCCCCTCGGCGACGATCACTCGCTCGTCATCCGCGGCACGCGCGCCGCCTTCGCCACGTTCGCCTACGAGCAGGAGCAGAGCGCCAGCCTGCTCGATCTCTCGGGTGAGGGGGCGCAGAACTCCGCCGGCACCACGCTCGAGCGCCTCACGAGCGCGGTCACGAACCTGCAGCAGACCGGGACGACCGAGGGCGTCGCGCGCGTCGACGTGGGCTTCGACTCCCCGGCCGAGCGCGTCGGCCTCGTCCTCGACGAGCGATCGCTCCGCGTCGACCTCGGCGACGCCTCCGGAGAGCGTCAAGCCACGCTCGAATACGTTCGCTCCGATCTCGCGGCGCCCGTGCCCGGCGTCCACGCTCAGTCCGCGCGCCACCTGCCGAAGCCTTTCGTCTTCTGGGCCGTCGACACCGTCCGCGCCGTCCCGTGGATCGGACCGGCGCCGGTCGCATGGCTCGAGGAGAAGGTGTTCGCGCTCCGCGACTCGCTCAAGCAGGCTCGCTTCCACCTGAAAGGCCAGACCGCGGAGGACGAGCTCGCCTCGACCGCGCCGCAGGCACTCGAGCCCACGAGCCTCGGCGAGGAGGGCGCGTGGCCGCCGGCGAACATGCCCTCGATCTGGAAGTCGAGCGAGCCAGGCGAAGGTGCGTGGAAGGCCTATGCGCCCGGGTGGATGAAGAAGCTCCAGGTCGGCCCCACCCAGGCGCCGCCGGCGTTCTTCACCACGTTCGTCCGTCCCGACGAGGCGCGGCCTTACGCCCACGTCACGCTCGTCGCGATGGACATGCGCCAGCTCGACCTCGAGATGGAGGCCGGCACCGAGGACCCGAAGCCGCTCACCGGCCAGCACGGCCCGGGGCGGCTGCCGCGCGATCCGGCCGTCTACACGCGCGTGGTGGCGGCGTTCAACGGCGCCTTCAAGACCGAGCACGGCAACTACGGCATGATGGTGCACAAGCGCGTGCTGTTGCCGCCGCAGCCCAGCGCCGCGACCGTCGTGCTCCTCGAGGACGGCCGCGCGGGCTTCGGCACGTGGGGCGCGTCGCCGGCGATCGGCGGCATCCGGTTCGCCGACGGCGCGCCGATCCGCGACGACGACATCCTCTCTTTCCGCCAGAACCTCGACCCGCTCCTCGACGGCGACCGGGTCAACCCCACCGGCCGCGCGCTCTGGGGCTACACGCTGCCCGGCACGTCGATGCAGACCGAGCGCTCCGGCATCTGCGTCACGAAGGCCGGCCACATGATGTACGCGTGGGGCGACGACGTCAGCGCGACCACGCTCGGCAAGGCGATGCGCATGGCCGGCTGCGACTACGGCATGCACCTCGACATGAACCCGCACCACACGGGCTTCTTGTTCATGACCATCCGCGAGCTCAAGGGTCACGACTTCCACTCCGAGGCCCTCACGCCGCTGATGGAGCTCAGCACGGAGCGCTACATCGAGTACGCGCCCAAGGACTTCTTCTACATGCTGCTGCGCGATCCGACGCCGCCGAAGGTGGGCGACGGCCGCTGGGAGCCCGATCCCGGCACGCAGCCCGCGCCTGCGTGGAGCCCCGGGATCTGGAGCGAGCGGCTCGGCGGCGCGAGCGCCGTCACCCTGACGACGATCGAGAGAGGCCGCGCCGGGTTCCGCATCGTCGCGGGAGGCCGCGAGCCCGATCCCAAGACCGGCACGCAGCCGGCGCACGAGCTCGGCGCCGATGATCGCCGCGCCGTCCTCATGGAGCTCGGGCTCGGCGTTGCGCCCGAGCGGCACCCGAGCGGGCTGGTCACTTCCGGCAAGCGAGTCCTGCCGTTCTCGATCGACGACGAAGAGGAGTCGGTCTTGCTCTCGCGCCCCGACGGCACGCTCGCCGTCGTGCGCGGCGACGATCCCCAGCTCTCCGCGCCTTCCATCGACGCCGCCGCGGTCCCCGCGCTGCTGCGCGCCGGCAAGCTCACCCACCGTGCGAGGCTCCCGTTCTCCCGCGCGAAGGAGACGACGGGGATGCACGTCGCCCTCGGCCTCTCCCCCGACGGGCGCGTCTTCATCGCGTCGGGCGAGGTGTCGTCGCCCGAGCCGCTGGCACTGGCCCTCGCCGCCGCCGGCTGCGCCGACGCGGTGCTGCTCGATCGCGGCGAGGACGCGGCGGGGGCCGTCCTCCGCGCTGGCACCTCCAAGCCTCCCGTCCTTCGCTCCGACGAGACCGCCCTCTTCGTGCTCGGCCGCCCGCTCAAGCCGCGCGGGTTCCGCTTCGAGGCCGCGCCGCGCTAGCCGAGGCTCGTCCGAGGCCGTGTGCTATGCGGCACACGCACCTAGGCGGCGCGGGTGGAAGTCGCTCGGGTCACTCGGGCTGGGCCGGGGTCGTGGGCGTGGGCGCGGTCGTCCCGGTCGACCAACCCCACGCGTTCTGTGTGGGAGCCGACGAGCTCGGAGCCGCGTGCGCCTCGCTGGGGGCGGCCGTGTGGACCTCGTCGGTCACGTCGCTCGCGCCTTCGTCGGCGCCGGAGTTGGGGCTGTCGTAGCGGGGAGGCTCGCCCGGGTGCGAATAGTCGATCCAGTACGCAGAGGTCGCGCGCGAGTCGAGGTGCACGAACACCGAGTTCGGGTAGTAGCCGACGCCGACGTTTCGCAGCGTGCGGCAGAAGTCCCGCACGACCTCGTTCGGCACGCCCTCGACCCGGAAGTCCACCGCGTGGCCGATGTTGTGGTTCGAGTGGGGCGTGTACTGCGTGGGCGAGTAGGGGCGAAAACCGCTGATGA
>DATIQP010000784.1:0-20522 GCA_035470765.1 Polyangiaceae bacterium
CGGGATGATCATCTTGCCGCCGCGCGCGTGGACGCGCTTGATGAGGTCGACCATGGCCTCGTCCATGGCCTCGATCGGCGGGTGGAGGCGATCGCCGTAGGTGCTCTCGCTGACGAGCACGAGCGCGCCGTCGACCGATTCCGGATCGCGCAGGATGGGGATGTGCGTGCGGCCGATGTCGCCGGTGAAGACGATGCGCTTGGTCTTGCCCTCGTCCTCGACGTCGAGCACCGTGACGGCGCTGCCGAGGACGTGGCCGGCGTCGTGGAAGGTGAGCTTGACGCCGTCGGCGATGGGGAGCGTGCGCCCGTAGGGCACCGAGATCATCCGCTCGAGCACGCGGACCACGTCCTCGGGCTCGTAGAGCGGCTCGACCGGCTCCATGTCGGCGTGCTCCTTCTCGATGGCGCGATTGATGTATTCTGCATCCGATCGCTGGATGGCCGCCGCGTCCTCGAGCATCACGGCGCAGAGGTCGCGCGTGGCCGGCGTGCCGTAGATCGTCCCACCGAAGCCCGACTTCGTGAGCATCGGCAGCGAGCCGGAGTGGTCGATGTGCGCGTGGGAGAGCACGGCGACGTCGACCTTCCTGCCGTCGAAGCCGAGGTTTCGATTCACGTCGTACGACTCGCGCCGCCGGCCCTGGAAGAGGCCGCAGTCGAGCAGCACCGTCGCCTTCGGCGTGTGCACCAGGTGCTTGCTGCCGGTGACCGTCTGCGCCGCGCCCACGAACTCGAGACGAATCATGCGAAGGAGCGTAGGCCCCGCAGGATGCGGCCGGCAAGGCTCAGAGGAGGAGGACCGCTACTTCTTGCCGCGGTTCTTCCAGGCGGTGTTGAACTCGTTGATCGTCTCGATCGTGCGCGGGTTCCACACCATCTTGCGGAGGATCGGCGGCGTGATGGTCGGGACGTGCGCGCCCGCCTCGAGCGCCTCGTTCACGTCCATCAGGTGGCGCATCGAGCCGACGATGATCTTCGACGGAAGACCCTCGCGGTCGAGCACCTTGCGGGTGTTCTCGATGACGGGGCGCACGTCGTAGCCCATGTCGCGCACGCGGCCGGAGAAGATACTGACGTACGTCGCGCCGGCGAGGGCCGCCAGGTAGGCCTGGTTCATCGACATCAGGCAGGTGACGTTCGTCTTGATGCCCTTCTTGGCGAGCTGATGCAACACGCGCAGGCCCTGCTCGCTCATGGGCACCTTGATGGTGACGCGCTGCGGATCCCAGGCGTGGTAGCCGAGCGCTTCTTCGAGCATCTCGTTTTCAGTCTCGTGGGTCAGCTCGACCGAGACGTCGCCCCAGCTGACTGCGAGGATCTCGCGGATGCGTTCGCCCAGGTCGGCGTCGGGGGCCTCTTTCGAAATGATGAGGGGGTTGGTGGTGACGCCGGAGAGGACACCCCAACCGAAGAGTTCCTTGATCTCTTTCGGGTCGGAGCTGTCGATGAAAATGGCCATGTATTCGCCTCGTTGTCGTCACCATAGCACGCGATCGCGGCGCGTTCAGCTGGAGGCCACCGAACCTCGACCCGAGAGCGTCGTCGCGAGGCGGCGTCGCAGCATCACGAGAGCGGCCACGGTCGCGGTGAACACGAGGATGCCCAGCCACAAGAAGCGCGGGCGATAGCGAAACGTGATCTC
This sequence comes from Polyangiaceae bacterium, assembly GCA_035470765.1. Lineage (GTDB taxonomy): Bacteria > Myxococcota_A > Polyangia > Polyangiales > Polyangiaceae > DASXHD01. The sequence goes on from DATIQP010000784.1 coordinate 1,645, forward strand.
GCCGCGCGGTCCGGGGACGTGCGTCGCCACGAGGTCGACCCATGGGATCGCCCCTCCGTCGGCGTGCCATCCCGGGTCCCAGTTCTGGTTCATGACCAGCACGTCGCCGGCCGTGGCGCCGTCGTAGTGGACGACGACCTCGTTCGGCGTCCAGGAAAGGATCTGCGCGTCGCCTCGGCCGTCTGCAAAGTAGACCTCACCACGGTACTCGGGGTCCCCCTGCGCATGAGCCCCCAGGCCCGGTATGCGGCCCTTCCGGTCGCGATAGTACGAGTCGAGGCCCAAGAAAGTCTCGCACTCGAGCAGGCCCACGTTGGCCCTCATCGCGGGCATCGCGGGCGGCGCCCAGTCCGACACGTCGTAGCGCAAAGAGGATGGAGCGCTCCGTTCCTGATGAAAGCCGGTCGTCTTCTCCTCGATGGGAGCCATCTTCCGTGCGAAGGCGCCCACGAGAGGCCGTTGCGCCTCGAGACCGACGTCGAGCGCGACGTACGCCCCGACGAAGAGCAGCGAGAGCTCCAACCAGCCACGCCGCGACTGCCGGGCGAGGAAGCGCTCGATGACGGCGACGGCTGCGATGACGAGGAGGAGCGTGGCCGGGTAGAGCCAACGCGAGGGAACGTGCTGCGACTCGAACACGGGGACGTAATCGTGCAAGAGAGCCCAGGGCGCGTAGTCGCTGAAGCGTCCCAGCGCGAGCAAGACGCACAGCGCTCCCGCGAGGCGCAGCGCGCGCTCCCGCGCGCGTGCCGCGAAGAACAGGGCAAATACCATGAGCAGGACTGGTATCCACCCGGTGTAGATGCCGAACTCGTGCCACCCCCATGGTCCCAGCACGGGATGCCCCGGCCCCTTAGAGGTGTAGACGCCAATCAACCCCGTGAGGTCCATCGACTCGGTCGAATCGACGAGGCGCGGGTAGTGGCGCAGCATGTCCAGAACGGGGAGTAGTCGTGGTGCGGCGAAGGCGAAGGAGAGCAGCCCGCTGGCGACCGCGACGAGGATGGGGCGCCACGATCGAGCCGCCCATGCGCTCGCAGTCGAGTAGCAGGCGATGACGAAGATGGTCTGGGGCAGCGGGTAGATGCCGCCCGTGTAGACCATCATCGCGAGCATCGCCCCGCACGCGACGACGTCGCCCAGGGCGCTCCCGACGCGGCTCCAGGGTGCGGGGGCGATCGCCATGGCGCGATCCAGGAAGAAGAGCGCCCACGGCGTCCACGCGTAATAGAGGTGCCACGTGTGGCCGACGGCGATTTGCTCCGTGAAACGACTGTCGATGGTGAACGCCGCGACCACGAGGAGTCGCAAGCCGGCGCTCCGCGTGAAACGGCCGGCGAGCAGCCACGTTCCCACGGCGGAGAGAAGGGTGGCCCCCACCACCTCGACGCGAAGCGCCAAGGGCAACGACAAGAGGAGGTACGCAGGGAACCATGGCGAGACGAGGTTACTCCCGCTCTCCAAGCCGCCCCACCACGTATGGCCCCCGCAGCTGTACGGGTTCCAGAAGGGGAACTGATGGAACCTCTTGATGGTCTTCACCGCGAGGTAGCGGTGCGCCTCCATTTGGTCCCAGTCGTGGATTCCGTACGTGTCGAGGGAAATGAAGATCGGCGCAACCACGAGGGCGACGGCGCCGAGCACCAAGAGGAGCGCAATGGAGTCGAGCGCAATCCGGCCAGCCCTATGCCAGCCCCTGCGCCGCTGGTCATCGGCCGTCATGGCGACGGAGGGTGCCATGCTCATTGGCGTGCGTACACCTCGATCTCGTTCAACGCGATGTAGCCGTTGTTCCTCGTTACGCGAACCCAGCGTGCGTCGCGACCTCCGAGATCGACGGTCCACACGTCGAAGTGGACCGTACGCTGCGCGACCGGATCGAAGTAGCGGCCGTCCCTCGAGACCTCCAGCGTCAGCGGCAAGACGTCGTCGAACCACCCGTCGCCGCGATTGAAGATGCGAACGCGCTGCACGTGGTACACACGCTCGAGGTCGATCGAGACGAATGCCTGCGGACTGTCGCTGGTGTGGACACCGAACGTTCCGCGCGTCTTGCCGTCCACGACCTCTGCGCCCGTCGGCGGAGACACCTTCAGGCCGCTGGTCGTGACCGGCTTGTGGAGGGCGACGTTGTGAGCCAGGTAGTGTGTACGAACCCACGACGTGCCAAGCCACGCGACCGCGAGGGCGATCGCGAGGGCGCGACCTATGCGCAAGCCGTAGATTTCGGCCACGGTGCGCGACTCGACGTTTGCGCAGACGTTGCCGACCAATGCTTCGACGCGGTCGCGCCACGTCTCTGCTTTCGCGAACGGCCACTGCACCAAGTCCTCGTCGCTGGTGGACAGCAGCTCCGTCGCCGCTTCGATCGAGCTAGCCGCCGCGTAGCCTTGCGAGCCGAGCCACTCGAGCTCGCGCAACGGATCGAACGGAGAGGTCGCGGCGCGCGCCTCGTGCGTGGCCCTCAGCGTGAATCGGAGCGCCTTCGCCAGCACGGCCAGAGCGGTGACGGGGTTCGCGTGCCGGCGTGACGCGCGCAGGTGCAACCGGGCGTGACTTTTTGCCGCTCGAACCTTCTGGAGGCACTCGGCGCCGTACGACCGCGTAGTGCGCTCCGCCACGCTCAGCCACAAGACCTCACGCAGGCCGGCGCGAAGGGCGGACAACATGGCTCAGCGGCACCTCATGGCGCGTTGCCGCCCAGTTGGTCCTGGACTAAGTAATGAAACCCACACGGCGGCGGAGCATAGCAGGAGAATCGATGATCGAAACCAATTGGGGAGCCGAGGCCGTCGACCCGAAGGAGCGCAGCCTCCCGGGGTTGAAGGTGAGTTTTCTGCTGCGGCACGCGCCGCGGACGGGGCGCGTCCTGGAGATCGGGTCGGGTGATGGCAAGCTGCTCCGCACCCTCGCGGAGCACTCCAGCGCTCTGGACCTCGTCGGTTGCGACGTCCGCCCGCCCCGAACCCCGGCGGACGGCTACGCGTTCGAGCTCATCGACGGGACGCTCCCGCGGCACATGGACGGCGCCTTCGACACGGTCTTGCTCTTCGACGTGCTCGAGCACGTCCCCGATCCGGCGGCGACGTTGGGAGACGCCGCCCGCGTACTACGTCCAGGAGGCAAGCTCATCGCCTTCGTTCCCGTCGAGGGGGAGCTGGTGTCGGCCTACACGTTCTTCCGCGCGGTGCTCGGCAAGAACGTCTACGTCGAGACGAAAGAGCACGTCCAGGCGTTCACGCACGCGCGCCTGCGCGCGCTCGTCGAGGCGCGGTTCACCGTCGACGACTGGGCGTATGCCTACCACGCCCTGGGGCAAACGATGGATGCCGGGTTCTTCGGCGCGCAGAAGCTCGGCAAGCTCCGCGAGATGTGGTGGAACGACAACACCTTCTACAACGCACAGAAGAAGCATGCTGGCGGCGCAGCGGGCGTCATGAACCGGCTGTTGCGTGTCGGCAACCTCATGGCGTGGGCGGAGTCGCGCATGCTGGCGGACGTCAAGACGGCCTCCGCCGGTGCGCTGTTCGCGGCCACGGTTCGGGCGTGACCTAGCTCCGCTCGAGAATCGCGAGCGCGAGGGCGTCGAACCGGGCGGCGTGCACGTCCGGGCTGACCGCGGGTCCGCTCCGCAGCGGGCAGAGCTCGCAGCGCCGTGTGTCGAACAAGAGGGCGGCCTTCATCTTCGCCGCGCGCGCGGCCTGCACGTCCGACGTCGTGTCGCCGATGGACCATGACGACGCCGCGTCGAGCGACAGCGCCTCGAGGATCTCCAGGAACATGCCGGGCTGGGGCTTGCGGCACTCGCACGGTCCGACCAGCGTGGGGTCGCCGCCCGGGCCACCGTCGGGGTGATGCATGCACACCACGACCTTCGCGATGGTCACGCCGTGATCGGCCAGCATCGCGACGAGTGCGTCGTTGGTCTTGCGCACGGCGTCGCGCGAGAAGTGCCCCTTGGCGGGCCCCGGCTGGTTGCTCGCGATGGTGAGGACGAAACCGGCCTTCGCGAGCGCCTTGAGGCCATCCAGCACGCCGGGCAAGAGGCGCAGCTGCGACGGATGGAACGCAGTCGTGATGGTGCCCGTCTCCTCGTCCCGAACGACGTCGACGAGCGTGCCGTCCCGGTCGAGGATGATGCCCCGCCGCGCGCCCGTCACTTCGTCGATTCCCATTTCGTCGCGGCGACCTGCAGCTTCGGGTGACTGACGAGCAGGTGCCAGATCACCGCACAGAAACCCTCGGTGTGCGGGGTGATGCGGTCCTTGTGAACGACCGGCACGAGCACGCACGCGTCCGCGACCTGCTTGGTATAGCCGCCGTCGCGCCCGACGATGCCGTAGACCTTTGCGCCGCGCTCCTTGGCGAGCTCGAGCGCGCGCACCAGGTTGACCGACACGTTCTTGTCCTTGCTGCCGCCGCCGACGGAGAAGATCAGCAGCGCGTCCTCGTTCGACAGGCGCGATCCGCGTAGCCACTCGGAGAACGTCGTGTCCCAGCCCTCGTCGTTGGTGCGCGCGGTCAGCTCCGAGACGTTGTCGGTCGGCGTGTAGGCCTCGAAGCCGCAGATCTTCCGGAAGTCGTTGACCGCGTGGCTCGCGTGGCCGGCCGACCCGCCGACCCCGAGGATGAAGAGCCGCCCGCCGGCCTGCCGCACGGCCGCGAGGCCCTCGGCCGTCCTTTCGATGGCGTCGGCGTCGAGCGCCTTGATGAGGGCCGTGCTCTCTTCGAGAAATTGCGCGCTGAAGGTGGTCATGTGTCGTTCTCGTGGGTCAATCGCCGCGACGGTTCAACGTCTCGGTCGTGAGTTTGAAGTCGTCCTTGCCGAGCAGGCGCCGCGTCGCGGTGCGGACGGCGTCGTTCGACGTGCGCTTGGCGTACCAGCCGAGCTCGTGAATCTTCGTCGTGTCGAGCAAGACGACGGGCTGATCGCCTGGCCAGCCGACCTTCGTCCCCGTGAAGCGGTGCTTCACGTCTTTCAGGCCCAGCTCCTCGATGATGATCTCGGCGATCTCCATCACCTTCGAAGTCGAGTCGGTGCCGAGGTTGACGAGCACCGGGAACGGCCCGTCGGGGACGCGGTGATGAGTGTAGAGCATCCCGTGGATGCACTCTTCCACGAGGAAGTAGTTCTTCTCGCCCTTGCCGGTGCCGAGCACCTCGAGCTCCTCGGGGCTCTTCTTCAGCTTGGCGATGAAGTCGTAGATGATGCCGTGGTTGGTGCGCTCGCCGATGACGTTGCCGAAGCGGTACACCCATGCCTGGATGCCGAAGAGGTTGCAGTAGGCCGAGATGAAGGCCTCGCTCGCGACCTTGCCGGCGCCGTAGAGCGACACCGGCTGCAGCGGCCCGCTCGACTCCTTGAACGTGCCCTGGATCGAGGTGCCGTAGGCGGCGCCCGTCGACGAGAAGAGCATCGGCTTGATGCCGTTCTTCACCATCGCCTCGAGGACGTTCCACGTCACGATCACGTCGTTTTCGAGATCGATGCGGTGCTTGGTGAAGCCGGACGGGATGTCGGTGTTGGCGGCGAGGTGCCAGACGATGTCGTGGCCGGCCATCGCCTTCGTCACCGCGTCGAGGTCGAGCAGATCGTGCTGGATGAAGTCGATCTTGCCGCTCTTGGCGTAGTCCGCGATGTACCGGTCCGTCGACAGGCTCAGGTTGTCGAAGACGGTGACGCGACAGCCGGCCGAGACGAGCAGGTCGACGACGTGGCTGCCGATGAAGCCCGCGCCGCCGGTCACGAACCAGCGCTTCTTCGCATCTTCGGGCGTGAAAACGGAGGTCATGGCCCGCTTCTTACTAGGAACGGTGGAAGTTGGCGACGATGCGCGCGCCGTCGTGGTCGAAGCGGAAACGGAGCTGGCGCAGGCCGCGCGCGGTCATCGCGTCGTAGACGGCTCGGCGCTGCTGCGGCCGCACGTAGAACATGAAGAAGCCGCCGCCGCCCGCGCCCATCAGCTTGCCGCCGATGGCGCCCGCCTTGCGAGCCGCGTCGTAGTGCTCGTCGATGCGCGAGTCGGTCATGTTGCTCGCGAGCTTGCGCTTGTTGGTCCAGTGCTCGTGGAGCAGCTCGCCGTAGCGATCGATGTCGCCGTCGATGAGCAGTCGGCGCACCTCGTAGCCGAGCTCCTTGATGCGGTGCATGCGTTCCACCGCGCTGTCGGTGTTGGTCTGGATGGTCTTCTTCTGCTCGCTGAGCACGGCCGAGGCCGAGCGCTCGATTCCCGAGTAGAAGATGAGGAGGTTGGCCTCGAGCTCGTCGACTGTCGAGTCGGTCATCGGCACGCGCTCGGCGTGGACGGTGCCGTCCGGATCGAAGGTGAACGCCGTGATGCCGCCGTACGCGGCGATGTACTGGTCCTGCTTGCCTATCGGCTCCTTGAGGATGTCGATCTCGATGTGACACGCCTCCTCGGCCAGCTGCTGCGTGCCGACGAACTCGCGCTTGTAGGCGTGCAGGCCGTTGAGTAGCGCGACCGTGAAGGTCGACGACGAGCCAAGCCCGGAGTTGGCCGGCACGTCCGCCATGCTGTGGAGCTCGAGGCCCTTGCTGATGCCGACCAGGCGCAGCGCCTCGCGGAAGATGCGGTGCTCGATCTTGTCGACCGAATCGACGAGCTCGGTCTTCGAGTACGCGAGGCGGATGTCGTCGTAGAAGCGCCGGTGCACGGCAAGGCTGACGTACTGGTCGACCGCCGCGGCCACGAGAAAGCCGCCGTACTTGTGCGAGTAGCTGGGCAGGTCGGTGCCACCCCCGCCGAGCGAGAACCGGACCGGTGCACGGGTGAGGATCACTTTCGAACTCCTACGGAAGGCAGAGCTGACGGCCGGAGAGGCCCTGACGAAAGGCTCTTTCTAGCCCAGAAAGCTCACCGCGCGAGCCGATTTCATCCGGACTCGACACTGGCGCCAGGGGCCCGTTCGCCTCCGAACCGGAGGCGTCAGCGGCCGTAGACGCGGTCGACGATCTTGAGCGATTCGAGCGCGTCGACGACGTCACCGCACGGGCGCGTCTTGTGAGCGACGGCGCGCGCGAAGTCGGCCCACTCGAGCGACCACGACTTGTCGGCGGGCGGGTATTCGTAGATGACGGCGTCGGGTGGGCCCATCTCGGGGCGCATCTGATAGTGATACAGCCGTTCGACACCGTAGCTGCCGCCGAGGCCCTCCCAGTGGAGCTTCGCGTGGCGCGCGTAGATCTCGAGTGAGAACATGTTCTTCCACTCGGTGCAGGAAACCTGCAAGTGCGCCACCTGGTGCGCGGCCGTCGCAAGCGTGAGAAAGGCGTTGTCGTCGACGGGCATCTTCCAGAAGTACGTCTCTGCGCGGCCCTGCACGTCCGGGAACTCGGCGCCGATGAACCAGCGCGCGAGATCAATGAGGTGCACGCCCTGATCGATGAGCTCGCCGCCACCGGACATCTCCGGGTTGGCGCGCCACTCTTTGTCGTAGCCGATGCGTCCACCGTGACCGTAGCGGCCGCGGATGAACATGACGTCGCCGCAGCCGCCGGCGTCGAGGATGGCGCGGGCCTTCTGAGCGGCGGGATGAAAGCGGTGGTTGAAGCCTACCTTGAAGACGACGCCGCGCTCCCGAGCGAGCTGCACGAGCGGCTCCAGCTCGGAGGCGCGGCGCGCGGCGGGTTTCTCGACCACGACGTGCTTGCCGGCGCGCACGACGAGCTCGGCGAGCGGTGCGAGCTGGTCGTTGGTGGTGGCGATGACGACGGCGTCGGACTTGGTGACGAGCTCCTCGGCGCTCGCGCACGCCTCGGCGCGATGCTTGTTCGCGAGCGAGCGCGCGCGCTCCGCGTTCGGATCGTAGGTGGCGACCAGGCGGTCCTCACCGGAGAGCGAGTCCGCGCGCTTGCCGCCGATGAGACCGCAACCGAGAATCCCAACCTTCAAGACTTCACCCTTTGCGTATTTCGTCGAAGAGCGCGCCGTCGATTCGGCGAAGTGCGAAAAGCGAGCTCTTGTTGGCAGATGGGACATCGATCGTGGCGACCTTGTCCCACTTGGCGCTGAGCATCTTCCCGGTGAGCGCGCCGCTCGCGTCGGAGGCGAGCCACACGACGAGGTTGGCGGCGAGCTCCGGAGGCTCTCCGCCGCTCTCGCGCTGCTTGAGCGTGCGCTCGTAGAGCTCCTTGCCCGCTTTCTCGGGCCCTGCAGCCACGACGGCGGCGGTCATCTCGGTGACGACGGCGCCGGGCGCGATGGCGTTCATCTGGATTCCGTCCTCGACCAGCTCGCGCGCCAGCGACTCGGTGAATTGAACGACGGCCGCCTTCGAAGTTGCGTAGGCGCTGACGCGCGGAGCGACCCCAGGCCCGCCGACGCCGCCGCCGGCGAGGTTGACGATCTTGCCGCTCCGCTGCGCGCGCATCGCCGGCAGCACCGCCCGGCACGCGTGCATCGTCCCGAAGAGGTTGACCTCGATGGCTCGCTTCCACTCGGCGAGATCGCACTCGTCCAGCCGCCCGATGGCACCGTTGATGCCCGCGTTGTTGACGAGCACGTCGATGCGCCCCCACTGGCGAGTGACCTCGGCCACGAGCGCGCTCACGTCCTCGTAGCGAGCGACGTCCGTCACCCGCGCCAGCGTCTCGATCCCCTCGCCCGCTAGCTTCACGCGCGCCGCCTCCAGCTCGCGCGCGGTGCGTGACGCGATGGCGACGCGAGCACCTTCGACGCCCAGCCCACGCGCGATCGCCAGCCCGATGCCGCGCGAGCCGCCTGTGACGATGGCCACCTTGCCGGCGAGCTTGCTCATGGCGTGGTGTCCTCGCCCAGCGCCTCGAAACGGCTTGCGACGATCGTCTCGAGCCACGTCAGCGGGTCACGGAACAGGCGCACCTTCTTGCCCTCCGCATACGAACGCGACCGATAGTTGACGGGCACCTCCACCGGCATGTGGCCGCGCCGCACGAGCTTGCAGACGAGCTCCCAGTCGAAGTCGAAGCGATCGCGCGTGAATCGGATGCCCTCGTACGCGTCGCGACGGAAGACCTTGTACATGGTCGTCGGATCACGCATCTCGGTGCTGTACAGGCCATTGGTCAGCGCCGTGAACGACTCGTGTGCAAGGTTCATCACGTAGGAGAGCACCCGCTGGTTGGCGAACTCGCGGATCTTCCACGTGCCGCCACCGAGGTGCCGCGAGCCGAGGACGAACGTCGCCGACAGGTCGAGCAGCGGCCCGAGCACGATGTCGTAGTCGCCAACGTCGTACTCGCTGTCGGCGTCCTGTATGAGGATGAATTCGCCGGTGGACGCCTCGATGCCCGCGCGCACGGCGTGGCCCTTGCCCAGCGGCCGTTCCTCGTAGATGGCGATGACGTCGGGCCGGTCTGCGACCTTCTGCACCAGCTCGCGCGAGCCATCGGTCGAGTTGCTCTCGACCAGCACGATCTCCCGATCCACGTCGCCCACGTGAGCCGCGTAGACCTGCTCGAACATGTCGAGGAAGGTCTTGGCCTCGTTGAAGACCGGCATGATGATGGAGAGCTTGCGACGTGCCGGAAGAGGCTCCGCTCGCGCGTGCATCGCGAGGAGACCGCTCGGAACTTCCACCCGCTTGCCAACGGCCTCGAACAAACGCGCGACGCGCTCGAATGGAATCGCGCTCACGGCGAGGCGCTCGTCGCGGATGGTGGTGTCGATCGAACGCGAGATGATGCCACACGAGCGCGGATGGAGATCCGCCGCGAGGGTGAGTCGCGTCAGCGGGGCGGCGGAGAAGGAATACGGTGGAATCCGCGGCTGCCGAATGGTGGAGGCCGCCACGACGACGACCACGTCCGCGCCCGGGCGAACGGCGTTGCGCACGGCGCGCATCACCCCCAGCGGATTGGTGGACTCGATGGAACCGTTCACGAACGCCGCGTCGAACGTCTCACGGCCCACGGAGGACAGTGCGTCGGCAGCGACGACCGTCACGTCGAGTCGTGGATCGTCCCGAAGGCGCGCGTGCGTGCTGCCGCCGTCGACCACCGCGAGCACCTTTCGCCGACGCGTGGCGCCCGCGGCGAGCATCGCGCGGACGGTGTGATCGCTGTCGTCGTCGAGCTCGAACGACGCGGGCTCGACCGACAGCCGCCCCTCGTCGGTGCGCAGCACCAGCTGGCAGTCGTTGCACCGTGTGATTCGGAAGCGCCCGCCCGCCAAATACGTGCGGCGCGTTCCTCCACACAGCACGCAAGCATCGCTGGCGGCAGGTTCGGCCCGTGGATCGTCGCGTGACTGCATGGGTCCGCGAAGCGGTAGCCCATTCATAGGGGGAAATCAACGCGCGGACCGCGTATCTGCCCGATGTCCTTCACATCTTCCGTGTCCGTGCGGTCGGTGGCGCTCGAGCCGTCTCAGGGGGTGGCCGACACGTCGACGAGGACCATCTCGTCGACGGTCGCAATGACCCTGCGCACGGTCGGCAACCTCTCGGCCTCGTCGAACACCGCGAGGTAGAGGGGCGCCATCTCGGAGTGGATGGGAAGCCCCTTGTCGCGAAGGTGGTGTTCCCAAGAAGCGCGGCTGTAGTTCTCCGCCGACGCGGTCGGGCGGACGAAGGCGAAGTAGCGAATCCCGTGATCCAGCAGGTACTGCGCGAGCTGCTCGGGGTCGTGCAGAGGCAAGCCGGGCGGCGGGGCGACGAAGCTGGGTTGGTCGATCGTGTAGATGCGGTTCCTCGTGAAATCGAGCCGGAAGGGCTCGTCGAGCATGACGAGCGCGCGCTCACCGCTCGCCATCGCGCTCTGCAGACGCGCGTAGCGTTCGTCGGCAGCGTTGTTGGGCGTCGCCTCGGGGTTCTTCGCGGCGGTGACGAACGCGGCCATCGTGTCGAGGTCCTTGAGGTAGTCTTGCGAGACTGGCTCGTGCCTCCAGGCGATCTGCAGGAGGCACGCGAGTATCGCCAAGCCTGCCGCCCACGCGCGGCGCGAGGAGAGGCGCTCGCCTTGGCGCGGCAAGGCTGCCAGCGTGATGGCGAGGATCGTCGCGATCTCGAACGGGAAATAGTAGCGCGCGAGGTCGTGCGCGAAGGAGCGGGTCCAGGTCCACACCAACCCCACGAAGCCGATGAAGCCGCCTACGAACAGCGCGCGCGTCGCGCGCCTCTTCGAGCTGTCGCGGAGCGCGAGCCCGGCGAAGAGAAAGATCGGAAGCGAGGATACGGGCGCCACGATCGCTGCCGCATCCCACAGCGCCTTGACGCGCGCGACCGCGCCTATGGATGCGAAGTAGCCATTGTGGACCGCCTGGTAATTCCCCTTGATCAGTGGCCACATCGGCGAGTTGGAGGATCGGTACGAAGTAATCGCCCAGGGCAGGAGCGCGCCAATCATCGCGCCCGCCGCCACGGCGCACTCGATCGCCTCGTCGCGGCGATCGCGCAACGGCCGTGCGAACCCTCCCCGGGCGAGGATCAGGACGTAGCTCGCCACCATCGTCGCGACCGCCGCGAGGATGAGGTTTTGCCGGATCGTGCACGCTGCCGCGGCTACCAGCGACGCAACGATCGCCGACGAGAACCGGGGTGCGCGCGGGGTCGGGTGGTCGAGCGTACGCCAGAGCGCCAGGAACATCGCAACGCCGCTCATCTCGGCGCCGTAGTTGTCGCGGATGTTGGGGAGCGTCACCGCGACCAATGCCGGCAGCGACGCGAGCAGGCGCATGACGCCGGAGCGCTCGCGCGCGGCGCCGAGCGTGAGCCCGACGACGACCAGCAAGCAGAGGCCTCGGTCCAAGACGTGCCACTGATTCTCCGGCGCGAAGACGGCGAGCATGGCCTGCAGGTAGGCCGCGCCACCGTACGCCGACAGTCGGTGAAAGCTGAACGGCTGGATCGAGGAGCCTCGCTGCGCGATCTCCGCGACGATCACCGAGTAGCCGGGCGCGTCGTCGCCCCAGTGCCAGCGCGACACGTCACCCGTCGCGCCGACGGTCTGCACCGCGGCCATCGCCAGTGCGATGGCCGCGACGATCCGGAAGCCCATGTCGCGACGCGCCACCCGGAGCAGCACCTTGGCGCGAGGCGGCGCCCTGCAGAGGGCGAAGCCGTCGATCGCCAGCGCGCCCAGGCCGATGCCGACGAGGGCGAGCGTCGTCACGGGCCGAGCGCCGTCGACGGCGATGAGCACACCGCCAATCGCGATCAGCGCCGCCAGCCCCCAGCCCGCGCGCAGGCCCCAATCGGCCCGACGCTCGCGAAACGCCACTCGCTCGACGATGGTCCCCCAGCCGACGTAAGCGCCGAGCAGAAGCGTGGCCCAGCTGATCGTACGAACGGCGCCCGCGTGCTCGCCGTGCACCACGCGGAAGAACAGCCTCGCACCGGCGAGGACGGCGGCGAGCACGACTGCATACCCGACCCACCCCGAGACGTTTGCCGGCGCGATGCGCGACAACACGGTCGCGGCGCGTTCGAGAGGACCGCTCGTCGAGGACCCCGTGTTCGGCGCCGCCCCCTTTGAATCTTCGGCCATCCTCCGAGAACCTCTTCAGCGCTTCGTAGCGCGCCCGTGTCTCATACCACAGGTGGCGCAGGCATCAGGGCCGCGTGCATCAGTCGGCCGTGGTGAGGAGGATCGGGCCGTTGTCGCCGCGGCGTGCGGGCCCGGAGGCCCACGTTCCGAGGTACTGCTCGACGCCGATGCGGTGGTTCATGTTGCACTCGAACTTGTAGATGAAGCCTTTCTTCCAGAGCTTCGTCGACAGGATCGGAGGCCACGCCATCTCGCGATCCGTCTCGTCGATCGGAATGAGGCTCAGGCGAGCGCGCCGCACGATGTGAGACCGAATCTGGAAGGTCGTGTCGGTGGCCGTCGGCCCACCCGCCTGGAACCAAACTTCCAGTCTTGGCTGGACCCCGTGCGTGACTCGAGTGCCCATGAGCTCGTGGCCGCCCTCGAAGTGCGTTTCGGGATCCCGCACCAGCTGACCGACGATCCGTTCGCGCAGACGCTCGGCGGCATCGTCGTCGCCTTGCGAAACGGCGACGTTGTGGGCGATGCGCAATTCGTCGAGCGTCACCGGCGACCGCTGCGGCGGTGTCGCGGGCTGATCGAGGTGCGTCCGCCATTCCCACGTGAGAAAGTCGTCGGGCGCGTCCGCGACGTCGCGAACGGGTTCGACGTTGTTGGTGAACATCCACTGCCAGAGATTGGGCTCGTGCTCCCCGAGCGAGTACGCGTCGACTGGGCCGGGCGTCGTCCCACGCGTCCAGAGCACCGTGTCTCCATATATGGCGACCTTGTAGGATTGGACCAACTGCTTCAACCGCGCGGCCCCGAGCGCGCTCGCCCGCGCCACCCAGAAGGGGTGCGCGCTGTTCGGCATCTCCGTCTCGATCGTGTCGCGGTCGAGCACCCACGCGTGCTCCCACCCCACGGCGGCGCCGCTCTGATAGGCGAGCCGATCCCCACGGTGCAGATGCGGCACCACGAGCTTGCGGAGAACGACGAGCATGTCGACGTGGCTGCGAATGAGCGCGCCCTTGTCGTCGTACCGGCCGCCCGTCTCTCGCCAGACGCGGAGCGACCGGACTCCGTCGGGCGCGAGGATCAGCGACGTAAGCACCACCGTGGCGAGCGCCACCGCCCCCGCCGCACGAAGCGACGTGGGCGCGAGCTTGCCCAGCGCGAGCGCGGCGCCGCTCTGGACCGTGGCCACCATCTGGGCCAGCGCCAGCGCGAAGTAGGGGACGAAGTACAGAGGCCAGAAGATGTGGACGTCCGCGCCGCGCTTGAAGACGACGTACTGCACCGTCGCCGCGAAGAGCATCGCGAGCGAGAGGAGCTCCTCGTCACGGCGCTTCCACACGAAGCGGAGGCAGGCGACGACGGCGCCGAGCTTCCCGAGAGCGATGACGAACGGCGTGAAACTGAACTCGATCCACGCCTTGCGTGCCTCGAGGACCGTGGCCAGCGGAGCATCCTTCGCGCCGCCTCGCATGTCCCCGGCGCCGAGCCAGTCGCCGAGCTTGTCCGCGCGGCGGAAGAGCCATATCCAGAGGGCGAGGGTCACGATGGCGGATGCGACCGAGAGCGCCCACCACTTGTGGTAGCGGACCTGGCGAATCACCGGCGTCATCCACGACGGCAGGACGAACGAACGCAGGAACGCCCAGCCAAGCAGCGGGGCGAGGATCAGATATCCAACCCAATCTCCCGAGGTCGTCACGAGCGCGCCCACGACGAACATCGCAAGGTCGCGGCGCCGGCCCCACGCCTGGTATCGCACCGTCCCCAGATAGAACAGCGCGGCCCCGAAGATCGTCAGTCCCTCGAGGTTGTGGAAGATGGAGTACCCCACCATCAGGGGAACGAGGACGTACCCCAGCACCGCGGCGGCGCCGGCAACCGGCCCCCAGCAGTGCTTGCCGATGGCGTACAGGAGCGGTGGCATGGCGATGCTCATCAGCACCGCTGGCAGGTTCACGGCGATGTCCCGATGGCCGAAGATCCGAAGGGAGACTGCGCTCAGCCAGTACATCCCGAACGGGTGATGGCACATCGCGCCGGTGGGGTATGGGTCCGAGGTTCCGAACCAATCCCACAGCGGGTACACGGTGTGCCAGCGTAGCGAGTTCTCCGCCGCGAGCGTCGTGCCGGCGGCGCCGGCGCCGAGGTGGCCCCCGGCCGGGATGCAGTCCATGCCCCACATCGCCGTGAACGCGAACCACGCCCAGCCGATCACGGCGAGGGAGAGAGAGACGCGTTCGACTGTGGGGGTCGCTTGCCCTTCCCGCATCGTTCCTAGTTTTCTCGGTGAATGGAGACTTGCTGCGCGCCGGAGGCACGATACATCGCGCGATCAGGGTAGTGGTCGCGAACGCAGCGTTCGAGCGCGGGCGTGCGCGTGATGGCTACGATGACGTCCTGGTTGGGGTAGAGATCGAGCGGAAGGTTCTGCGTCAAATCCAGCGCATCGACGCCAGCCGTTCCGGGGGCGGCGAGAACCACGGCGTGGTGGATGTCGGCAGCCTGGATCGCACGATTGAGGCGGTTCTGATTGAAGACCGCGTTGTAATTGAACGGGAAGACGAGGGGCGCCGTTCGGAACAGGCAGAGGAACGTCGCGACTACCGCCACGGCGAGGGGCCCGCCGGAGACGAACGCCGAGCGAGCCGTTCGCCGTGCCACGGCGGTCCCGAAGAAGCGCGCGAAGACGACACCCGTGCCCAACGCCATCGGGACGGTAGCTACCATCTGATACCGCGGACCGTAACCCCAGTCGTACCCACGGCTCAGGTTCATGTACGCGTAGAAGATCAGCACGGGCGCGAGGCTCAAGAGCATGACGATGTTGAGCCACCGGCCGCGACGACCGAGGGAAGCAAGCCCGGCGAAACCCACCGCCAATGAACAAGGCCACCAGCCATAGGAGCCCGTCGCGAGGGGAAAGCCCCAGCGCCACTCGTCCGGCTTGGGCTTGATGAGCTCGAACTTGTTCCACGGATGGATGATGGGGTTGAGGGCGTACCCCGTCGCGAACCACTTGCCGAGCTGCAATCGCAGGATGACGAGGGTCAGCCCACCCACGAACGTGAACGCGGCCGCCGTGACGAGGACGCTCTTTGCCGACAAGCGGCGCCGGGCGAGCGCGTAGACGTAATAGACGAACAGCCCGACGCCGAGGCCAGCTCCATCGACGGGACGAATGGCGAGCAGCAGCGCGGCGCACACACCGAGCACCGCCGCCCAGCGCAGGGGCTGACTGGGTTTCGACCAAGGGGAGGCAAGATGAAGCAGCGCCTCGATCGCCCAGACGAAGTTGGCGACGACGAACAAGTGCGGAAAGCGCGACCCACCGTTGATGAGGTAGGTGGAGCTCAATGCGGCCGCCAGAGCGGCAAACACCCCGGCGGCGTGCACCTCCCGCGTGGTTGCGGTGCCGTCGTCCGCGAGCGCCATCGTGCGGCGACCAAGCCGTGCGAAACCGACCACGACTAGGCCGAGCGAGAACGATCCCGCCAGCCACGGCACGCCCAGCCACACGAAAGGCACCATGAAGTACGGCCAGCCCGGGGTGTACTGGGAGAACTGCCTGCCCATGTATGGGAACACCCAGAAGTTCTGGAAGGCCGAGGTGCACCCTGGCTCGGCGGCGTACGCGCGGAATTTCGCGAAGACTGCGGCCTGGTACGTGTACGCCCACTCGTCCGAGCTGCCGATCATGCGCTGCAGCACGACTCTCCCGACGATGGCGGCGAGCGTGGTCGCCGCGGCGAACAAAGCCCAGTCACTCGCGTACCATCGCCCGACCTCGGGGACGACGCGGTGAGCCACGCGGACGTTTGGCCCGCGGTGGAGGCCGACGACCAGGCCTATCCACGCCGTGTGGAGCGATACGAGCTCCATGTTCGAGTCGGTCAGGTATCCCGTGAGGAAGTACAGCACCGCCTCGCCGGCGAGCGCCCACACGAACGGGCCGGTGCGACCCCCCAAAAGGGCGCCCACCGTCGTGAGGAGGGCGACCGTGTGAAGGAGAGTCGTGAATGCGTCCGGCTTCGGGTGGAGCCCGATGCCCGCCTCGAGCTCGCCCAACGTCGGCGTGATGAGGGCGAGGACGACGGCTGCTTGCATCGCAATGCGCGAAGCGAGCGGACGACCGCGCTGGTGCCAGACCAACGCCGAGACGACGATGCCTATCGAGGTCTGGACTGCATCGAACGAGTCGACGAAGTTGGTGGTGTAGGGGGTGTGCAACGGCCGGAACTATGTCACAGCGAACCGCCGCACAGCGACCATCACGTACGTCGTTGGCGGAGGTAGCTCTCGAGCGCGGCGAGCCCTTCATGCGAGCCGATTTCATAGAAGCGTTCGGGCGCGACGTGTGCCTTCAGGCGGTGCTGCGCGGCCAGGCTCGCCTGGATTGCCTCGAGCCCTCGCACCTGGTCGGCGGGCAGCGCGGCGATGATCGAGCGCCGCAGCGCGAGGGCGCCATAATCGATGTGGTCGTAGGCCGGGTCTTTCGTCCCCTTCTCGTAGGCGAGCACCCACTCCTTCGCCCCATCCACGCGCACGTTCGATGCGTCCCACTTGCCGTCGTTTTTGAAGATGCTCATCACGCCGTCGCACTCGCTGCCGGCCGCCGCGAGCTCGTCGAGGAGCGCGGAGTAGTCGAAGGGCAGATAGCTGTCGCCGTAGGTGACGACGAAGGCTGGCTCGAGCAAAGGAAGAGCGGCGCGCAACGCGCCGGCGGTACCGAGCAGCTTGGGGCCTTCGACGGAGTAGCGCACGGAGAGACCAAAACGCCGCCCGTCGCCGACGTGAGCACGGATCTGGTCGCCGAGGTGGGCGATACAGAAAACCACGTCGTCGATCTTGCAACGGGCCAGCGCCTCGAGCTGCCAGTCGACGAAGGGCCTACCCGCTACCTCGAGCATGGCCTTGGGGACGGTGAGCGTGCGCGGGCGCATGCGCGTGGCGAGGCCGCCCGCGAGGATCGCGACCTGCCGACTCGACTCGCGCGTCACGCGCCGCACGCTAGCATACGGCCCCGGGCGCGGCGGACCGCGAGCGTCAGGGACGGGGCGCCCGGGGCGTCGGATGGGTGGGCTCCCTTGACATGGCTGGCCAGCGCGTATACCTACGCGAGCCTCCGCTCGCGCGGAGCAAGGGCGAATAGCTCAATTGGTAGAGCAGCGGACTCTTAATCCGTTGGCTCGGGGTTCAAGTCCCCGTTCGCCCACCCTCGGCCCACGTTGAAATCGTCCGGGCGCCCCCGTCACCGCGGGTGTCGCCCTGCTTGCGGCCGCTCTCCACCTCATCACGCCTTCGTGGCGCCGAGCCGCCGCGCGAGGGCTTCGGCGCGCAGCTCTCACCCTGAGCGCGGTCCGACCTCGACCTCGACGTCGATTCCGGCTCGCACGCTCTGCGTGACGATGCAGAAGTCCTCGAAGGTGGCGAGACACCCCGCCACCGCCGCCTCGTCCACCGCCACGCCCGGATCGATGCGCACGCGCACCTTGCCAATGCGCAGGCGGCGGTTCTCGTTGCGTACGATCTCGACGTGGACGTCGGTCTTCACCTTGTCGAGCTTGGTGCCGGCCTTCTTGGCGCAGAAGACGAGGCTCGCCGAGAGGCAGTTGCCGATCGCCGCCGCCAGCACGCGCGCGGCGTTCGGAGCGGCGTCTCCGCCGAGCGGAGGCGGCTCGTCGAATTGGATCGGCGCGAACTGCTCTTTGTCGAACCGGACGGTGAACTCGAAGTCCTTGGTCTGCTCGACGCGGATGTCGAACTGGCTGACCACGTCGCTCATGCGGTCCTCCGGCGCTTCGGCTTGGGCTTCTCGCCGCGGCCTCGGGCGATGGACGCCACCTTGCGGGCCTGCGTGCGGGGCTTCTGCTTGCGGCGCTCGAGCGCCTTGCGCACCGCGCGCTCGAGCCGATCGAGCGCGCCGTCCACCGCGGCGTACACGTCGGGGTCGCGCTGCTCCACGATGACCGTGGGCAGAGAGTTGAGCACCGCCTTGGCCTTGCACACCTTGTCGACGCCGCCCTTCGGCCCGTTCACGTCCTCGACGCGGACCGTCACCCGCTCGATGTCGCGGGCGAATTTGGCGAGCTTCATCCCGAGGGCCTTCTGGGCGTGGTCGCGGAGCGCGGGGCTGAGGTCCATGCCGGCGGTGCGGAAGGCCGCGGGCGTGGTGTCGACGCCGGTGCGACCGGCCACGCGCTTGCGGGCCTTGGGAACGGTCGTGGGCAACCTTGCACGGGAGCGAGAGCGCTTCATGCGCTCCAGCTAGCAACCCCCGCGCCACATCTCCGCCTCCGTCTCCGTCTCCGTCTCCGCCTCCGCCTCCGCAAGCCGCGCGCGCGCATGCACCTCCTGCGCACTCACACCGCCTCGGACGTGCTCGCCATGTCGAACTCCT
>DATIQP010000785.1:0-8472 GCA_035470765.1 Polyangiaceae bacterium
TGCGACAGCACGCGCACCGGAATGCCGAAGAGCGTGAAGAAGCTCTGGCAGAGCTCCGCGAGGCCTTCGCGATCGATGAGGTCCTCGAGCTTGACGTCCACCTCGGTGGCCGGGTTGGCGGGATCGGGGCGCTTGTCCGTCATCACGAGCGCTCCCCTCCCTCGCCGAGCTTGAAGTCCAGGCTCCCGCCGAGGCACGCGGCGAGCATCGATGCGACCTCGCGCTGGACGCCCATCTTGCGCGCGGCGACCGCGACGAACTCGTGCGGCTCGATCCCGATGATGCGCGAGAGCTGGTGCTCGGCCTCGAGCTTGCTCCACGTGAGCCGGAGCAGGCCGAAGAAGGTCTCGAGCACCCCCTCGCCGGTGACCGCGACGGCGCGGAAGACCGGCTCGCGCCCCTGCGCCGCGAGCTGCTTGATCTCGTCGTCGCTGCGGATGCCGGCGAGGTCGCGCTTGTTGAACTGGATGACCATCGGCATCTCGCGCAGCGAGACGTTGAGCTCCTTCAGGTTGGAGCGAAGGTCGAGGAACGAGGCGGCGTTGTTCTCGGTCTCGCTCACCTGCGAGTCGGCGACGAACGCGATGCCGTCGGCCCCCTGCAGCACGAGCCGTCGCGTGGCGCCGTGCAGCACCTGCCCCGGCACCGTGAAGACCTTGATGCGCAGGCTCATGCCGGTCGTCGGATCCAGCGGCGTGTAGCTCCGCTCGCCGGGCCGGCGCGGAACGCCGCCTGCGCGGAAGACGAGAGGCAACATGTCGAAGAAGAGCGTGCGGTCGTCGCGCGTCTCCAGCGTCATGAGGCGCCCGTGGCTCTCGGCCGACGACAGCTCGTGTAGCGCGCGCAGATTCGTCGTTTTTCCCGAGAGGGCCGGCCCGTAGTACACGAGCTTGATCGTCACCTCTCGACCTGCGAAGTTGAGCTGCACGTGCTGGGTCCTGACCCCCCAACATAGCTTTTATCGACGTTCGCGTCGCCCGCGCTCATGAGCGCGTTGACCAAGGAAGACTACACCATGCTCGAAGCTGGAGACCGCGCGCCGTCCTTCGCTCTGCCGTCCGATTCTGGAAAGAACGTCGCCCTGCAGGATTTCGCGGGAAAGACGCTCGTCGTCTACTTCTACCCGAAGGACAACACGCCCGGCTGCACCCGTGAGGCTCAAGCGTTCACGAAGCTCCTCGGCGCCTTCCGCAAGGTAGGTGCCGACGTGGTCGGCATTTCCAAGGACAGCGTCGCCTCGCACTGCAACTTCCGCGACAAGCTCGGCTTGAAGGTGCCGCTGCTGAGCGATCCGGAGCTGGCGACGCACAAGGCGTACGGCGCGTGGGGGGAGAAGACGATGTACGGCAAGAAGGTCACCGGCGTCATCCGGAGCACGTTCATCGTCGGACCCGACGGGCGGCTGCAGCGCGTCTATCGGAGCGTGAAGGTAGACGGCCATGCGGAGGCCGTGCTCGCCGAGATCTCCGGCGGCGCGAAGACGAAGCCGAAATCGAAGCCGGCGGCGAAGGCCCGGCCCGCGAAGAAGGCGGCGGCGAAGCGCAAGGGCTCGGGCGGGCGGCGGTGATCGACGCGGCGGTCGAATGGATCGACGCCGCGCCTCGGACGGCGGACGAGACCGCCGAGCTCAAGGCGTGGGCGGCCACTCGCGGGCTTCGGCTCGTGGAGCCCGGCGAAGGCGGCCGCCACGCCATCCCCATCGACCTCGGTGTGGCCAACCGCATCGAAGAAGATCTCAAGGCGACGCGGGATCTGCTGGCGCAGCACGACGCGGACGGCACCGAGCGGGCGCTCGCGCGCGCCGAGGGTCTGCTACGCGACCACCCGGAGCTCCCGCAGGCGGCGTGGCTGATGGCGGAGGTCGAGCGCGGCTGGGCGGCCCGCTACGCGCGCCTCGAGCCCGTCGACGCCGCTCGCGCCGCGCGCGCGTGGCGAGCCGCCGCGGCGCTCGACGGCGGGCGTGCCTCCGGTGTGGGAGAGCCCACGGCCGACGCGGACGGGAGCGTGACCTTCGGGCTCGAGGTGGCGGAGGGTCACGGGGAGCTGCGGCTCGACGGCGAGCGCGTCGTCCCGGGGACGGTCCAGGCGCGGCCAGGCCTGCACCAGCTGGTGGCCGAGAGCGACGGCGCCGTCGTCTTCGCTTCGTGGATCACGCTCGCCGCCGGCACGGTGGTACGCGTCGCGCTCCCCACCCCCGAGCCGTGCTCGCGCGCCGATCTCGCGCAGGCTTCGAGCGTCCAGTGCCCGTCGTGGCTCGCCGTGCGCCGCGGCCAGGCTCCGGGGAGCTTTCGCGTGCGGACGTGCGAGGGCGCGAGCTGCGGCCCCGAGCTCGTCGTGGCCTCCATGGAGCCTCTTCACGACGGCCACGACCGGGCGCCGATCGAGCACCACCGCATGCCGAAGTGGCTCACGTGGACCCTCGTGGGGGCCGGGGTCGTCGCCGTCGGCGTCGCCGCGGCGTACACCGGCTGGTGGCTCGCCACGCCGTACGGGCAGGTCACGAGCTGGCATCAGGGCACGATCGACTCGAAGTGAGCTTCAGAAGGCGCCCGAGAGCGTCAGCATCGTGCCGTACGGGCTCGGCGTCACGCCCGGCACGACCCAGCCCCGCCGAAGGGCCGTCGCCTTGGGCGCCTTCGGCACCGACACCTCCCAGCCGATGACCGCGCCGATCGTGCCGAGGAGCATGGGCACCGCGTAAAGGCTGCTGATCACCTCGGCGCCGTCGACGGTCGCGCCGCGCGTTCCTTCGAAGACGAGAACCGCCGTCGGCGCGGCCGCGATCGCGGTTCCGATCGCGGAGCCGAGAAACGCGCCCAGGAAGGTGCCGTGCACGTCGAGCAGGTGGCCGGCGAAGGAGACGCCGAGCGCGGTCATCGGGATGAAGGCGCCGTAGGTCGCCGCGCCGAGGGCGATGTACGCCCCGGTCCTGTCGCCGCTGCCGTTGCTGAGCACCAGGAGCCCGCCCGATCCGGCCAGGAGCGGGACGGCGCCGAAGATCAGCCCTCCGACGCCCTCGAGCATGACGTCGCGAAACGTCGGCCTCGCCGACGCGGCGGCCGCATCCGCGGGCGAGGTGGCCGCGCTCGCGGCCGAGGGCGGCGGCGTGGCCTCCGGGGTTTGGGTCGTCTCGCTCGAAGCGGCGGACGCGACCGGCGCGGAGCTCGCCGAGGCGGACGCCGCGGGCTCGGCGCGCGCGGCACCGGAGGCGCTCGTGGCGGTCACGGCGCTCGGCGAAGCGGAGTCGCTCGCGGAAGCGGAGGCGGCGGGATGCTTCCCGTGCTTCGACTTCTTCTTCGTCTTTGCGGCGGCGTCCTCCCCCATCGAGGAGATCCACACGACCGCGGCGACTGCGATGCCCTGGAGCAAGAGCAGGCGACGGGCTCGGCGCATGACCCCGAAAGTATCGCGCCCCGCTCCGAGCGGCCAAGCGTGCGGTGCGGCCGAAAGGAGAATATCATCGGACAATGGCGCTGCGTTCCGTCTGGGGCCGGAGGGCGATGGTGTGCGGAGCGAGCCTGCTGCTCGCCTGCTCGGGCGGGCCGGGCGTCGATCTGGACGGCTCGCCCGGCGACGACGGCGGCACCGACGGCCCGATCGCTCCCACACCCGATGGCTCCACCGGCACGGACGCCGCGCCGAACGACGGCAGCACGGCGCCCGACACCGGGACGGTCACCCCGCCCGGCCCGGCGTACGGAGCCAAGTGCACCAACCCGGATGCCAACGAGACGAAGGCCACCGACGAGGTCGCCATCGTGCGCGGCAAGGCGAAGCTGCCGCCGATGAACTGCGTCGACAGCGCCATGAAGGCCGCGAACAACCATTCGAGCTACATCGCGCTGAACGGCTGGACGCTCACCCACTTCGAGACGCAGGGCAACCCGGGCTTCACCGGCGTGAACTTCTGGAACCGCCTGACGTACGCGGGCTACACGGGCAGCCCCTCGTTCGAGGTCGTGCACTCGGTCGCCGACGCGCACGAGGCGATCACGGGCCAGGACGGGTGGATCAACACGCTCTACCACCGCATTCCGTTCGTCGCTTACGGCACCAAGGACTTCGGCTTCGGCTACGCGTCGTCCACCGGCGGCCAGGACTCGACCACCGACTTCGGCAGCGGCAACAGCGCGTCGAAGACCGCGATGACGACCTGGCCGGCCGACGGCGACACCGCCGTCTGGACGACCTTCCACAACGCCTACGAGAGCCCCAACCCGCTGCCAAACCAGCAGGTCGCCGGATACCCGATCACCATCGTCGGCGGCTCCGCGCTCACGCTCGCCACCCACGACGTCACGGCCAGCAGCGGCGCGGTGAACCACATCGTCATGACCTCCGGCAACGACCCCGCGGGCCTCATTCCGTCATCGCAGGTCTACCTCATCCCCAACAGCGTCCTCGCCAAGAACACGAAGTACACTGTGCACGTCACCGGCACGGTCAACGGCCAGGCCTACGATCGGACGTTCTCTTTCACCACCGGCAGCATTTAGCTCGCCCCGGAAAGCTTTCGGGCTCGCCGCCCGTAGTTCAGCGTAGGGCAGATCGAGCTGAGCCGCTGGGTGCCCACATTGCCGCGCGGCACAACCGCCGTTAGGTTACAGACCATGGCCCAAGCACCCGCCCTCGATTTCCCCACCTTCGTCGCGCAGAGGCGCGAAAACCGTGTCACGACGGGCGGTCTGGTCGAAGCCTCCGGCCACGAGTACGCCTACGTGTCGGACAAACAGACGCGCGCGGCCTTCGAGCGCATGAAGCCCGTCGAGATGGCCGTCGCCGCCAGCGTCCGCATGTGGAAGCAGGTCGCCCGCAACCAGCTCCTCGGCAGCGGCGTGAGGGTCTCGGACCGGCAATTTCCGCGCATCCAGCACCTCACCCAGCGTTGCGCCGACACGCTCCACATCCCGACGCCGCAGGTCTACATCGTCAACCACCCCACACTCAACGCCGCCACCTACGGCACCAACGAAGAAGCCTTCATCATGGTGCACTCGGCGCTCGTCGATCACTACAGCGACGAGGAGCTGATGACGGTCATCGGCCACGAGTGCGGCCACATCCACAACTCCCACGTCGTCTACCTCACCGCGCTGCACGTGCTCACGCGCGTCGCGGGCGCCATGGTGCAGTGGGCGATGCAGCCCGCGCTCGTGGCGCTCCTCGCCTGGTCGCGCCGCGCGGAGATCACCTGCGACCGCGCCGGGATGCTCTGCAGCCAGAGCTCCGACGTGTCGGGGCGCGCGCTGACCAAGCTCGCGCTCGGCTCGCGCAAGCTCTACGAGGAGTTCAACCTGGACGCGTTCCTCGAGCAGTACGAAGAGGGCAAAGAAGGGATCGGGAAATACATGGAAGCGTTCGCATCGCATCCCTATCTGCCCAAGCGCGTGCTCGCCATGCGCATCTTCGGCGAGAGCGCGCTCTACAAGAAGGCCATCGGCGACGCCGGAGGCGGCCTCTCGATGCAGGAGGTGGACGACCGAGTCCGCGCTCTGCTGAAGGGGGACGCGTGATGTCCGCCCTCACCGCCCCTCTGAGCCAGGGCAAAGACGGGCTCGCCGGCTTCCGCGAGCGCAAGCTCGACGTCACGATGGCCTTGCAGTCGCTCGCCGACATCGCCCAGTCGCTCGGCGCCAAGTCGCTGCGCGAGCGCGTCCTCAAGGATCTCGTCCACAAGCTCGAGGAGGATCGCTTCCACCTCGTCGTCGTGGGCGAGTTCAACCACGGCAAGACCACGTTCGTTAACGCGCTCCTCGGCGAGAACGCCCTGCCGACGGGCGTCACCCCCACGACCGCCGCCATCCATCACCTCCGCTACGCGGACATTCCCGAGGCCACGGTCGTGTACGCCAGCGGCAGGCGCGAGCCGCTCCCGTTCGGGCAGGTGCGCGATTTCGCGGTGGGCGGCTCGAGGGTCGCCGACGACGATCAGGTCGACTACGTCGAGGTCGGCTACCCCGCGCCGCTGCTCAAGGAGCGGATCCTTCTCGTCGACACGCCAGGCGTCAACGACCTCTCGCTGCAGCGCGCCGACATCACCTACAGCTACATCCCGCGCGCGGACGCCGTCCTCTTCCTGCTCGACGCCGGGCAGATCTTGAAGGAGAGCGAGCGCGTCTTCCTCGAGGAGAAGCTGCTCAAGGCCTCGCGCGACAAGATCGTCTTCGTCATCACGAAGTGGGACCTGCTCAGCGAGTCCGAGCGCGCCGAGGCGCTCGGCTACGCGAAGGCCCAGCTCGCCAAGCTCGTGCACGATCCCGTCGTCTTCCCCGTCAGCGCCGAGAAGGCGCTCGCCAAGGAAGGCGACGGAGGCTTCCCCGATCTCGTGGCCCACCTGACGCGGTTCCTCGCGGAAGAGCGCGGGCGCATCCTGCTCGACAACGCGCTGGGCGAGGGCCTGTCGGTCACGACGCTGCTCGACAAGGGCGTCAGCGCTCGCCGCCGCGCCCTTTCGATGAACGCCGAGGAGATCGACCGCCGCATCACCCTGCTCGAGAAGGATCTGGCCGGGCAAGCCGGCACGCTGGAGCAGCGGCGCGCGGGCATCCGCGAGGAGGCAGTGAGCCTCAAGGTCGGCGCACACAAGGACCTCGATCGCTTCGTGGACGACGTCGTCCGCCAGCTCCCGGACGTGATCGACAACGCCAAGACCGACGAGCTCAAGCAGTACCTGCCGGCCTTCCTCGAAGAGACGTTCCGCAAGTGGGCCGAGGCGGAGAGCAAGGAGATCGCAGGCCGGCTCGAGGACCTGGCGGAGCGCACCATCGCCCTGGTCCGCGAGGACGCGCACGACGCGACCGAGCGCGTCGGCGAGACACTCGGCGCCGACATGAAGCGGCTCGACGTCCAGGTCGACACCTTCAACTACGACGTCGGCGTGACCGCGCTCGTCGCCGTGGGTCTCGGCACGTTGCTCTTCAACCTGCTCGTGGGCGGCGTCCTGCTCGCTGCGGCGCCGGTCGTCGCGTACATGCTCAAGGGCCGCATCGAGGGCGAGTACAAGAAGAAGGCCAAGGAGCTCGCGCCGGACGTGGTGCGGCAGGTCGCATCCAAGGTCGGCCCGAAGCTCGACGAGATCATCGACGACTTCGGCAAGAAGCTCGAGGCATGGGTCGTCAGCGCGAGCGAGGAGCTGCACCGCGAGGTGCTCGAGGTCCTGCAGGCGTCCAAGGAGGCTCGCCAGGGCGTGCTGCGCGACGCGGACGCCGCCAAGAGGGACGTCGAAGCGCAGAGCGCCCAGGTCACGGCTGCGCACGGCAAGCTCGAGGAGCTCCGCGCGGCGCTCTGGGCCCCGGCCGAAAAAGTCCGGGTCGCCGCCGAGGCGGCGGAGGCCGAAGCGACCGCGTAGCTCAGAGACCCACGAGGCTGCGGAGGCCACGAGGCCCCATCGCCTCGAGCGCGGCCAGGCGAGCCTGGAACCTGCGGTAGTCCTTCAATACGCCCGTGCCCGACGTGCGGAGCGCGTAGTCGGTGATGCGCGTGATCGTGAAGCGGAGCGCCACCAGGCGCGCCTCGTTCCAGAGCGCCTCGCGCTCCACGTCCTCGAGCGGGCGCACCGACTGGTAGCCCGCCACCATGGCGCGCATCAGCGGCGCTTCGAACCCGTCGCCGAAGCACCACGCCAGGAGCGTCACCGCGAGGTCGAACGCGTACGAGCCGATCGACGCGCTCTCGAAGTCGAGCAGGGCGACGAGGCGATCGCCGTCCCAGAGCACGTTGTCGCGGAAGAGATCGCCGTGGATCAACCCCGCCGGCGTGGCGACGCGCGCCGCGACGACCTGGTCGAGCGCCGCGCGAAGCGGCGGGGCCTGGTCCGCCAGTCGCGACGAGTCGATCGCATCGAGGCGGCGCCGGAGCGCGTCGGGGTTGAACCTCCCCGGCGAAGCGGCGAGCCCCACGCCGGCTCGATGCACCTGCGCCAGCGCCTCGCCCACCGCGCGCGCGCGCGCCGGGGACACGGCCCGCTGGCAGCTCGGCTCGCCGCGCGCCCACTGGAGCAGGACTGCGGGCTTGGACGCCAGCATCTCGACCGAGCCCGACCCCTCGTCGGCGCTTGGGATCGTCGCCGGCGTCGGGACGCCTCGCCGGCGCAGCTCGTCGGTGAGCGCGGCGTCCGCGCGCGCACCGACGAAGTCTTGCTCCTCGTAGAGCCTCAGGAAGTAGCGTTCGCCTCCGGCGACCATGCTGAAATTACTGTTGACACTTCCCGCCTCAATACCTTGAAATTCTTCGAGATTCTCAATGCCTCGCCGGCGAAGAAATTCCTCGAGGTCCCGCCGCTCCGGCCACGTGAAGGTCGCCACGGCGCCCAGCATCGGTCGAGGAGCGGCTCTCGGCAAGCGGGCGGAGAAAAACCTGGCTTGTCGAACGGTTTTGTAGACTTCGCGAGGCTCGGTCTGCTAATGCGCTCTGGTCCTGGCCTTGCATTCGGGCCGCTGCGAGACGACGAAAAATGGGGACGAACAAAAAGAA
>DATIQP010000786.1:0-1879 GCA_035470765.1 Polyangiaceae bacterium
ACGCTCGGCCCGCGCGGAGTAGCCGCCCATGACCGCGCTGATCCTGATCATCGCTCTGGCGCTGGCGTTCGATTTCGTCAACGGCTTCCACGACGCCGCCAACTCGATCGCCACCGTCGTCTCGACGCGAGTCCTGTCGCCCCGCGCCGCGGTCGTCTGGGCCGCCGCGTTCAACTTCATCGCCTTCCTCGTCTTCAGCACGCACGTCGCCGGCAACATCGCCAAGGGCGTGGACCCGCACGTCGTCACCCTGAGCCTCGTCGCGGCCGGCCTCGTCGGGGCCATCGTCTGGGATCTGCTCACCTGGTGGTGGGGCCTGCCCACGTCGTCCTCGCACGCGCTGCTCGGCGGCCTCGCCGGAGCGGCCATCGTGAAGGCGGGCTTCGGCTGCCTCGACGCGAAGTTCTTCGGCCAGACGGCGGCGTACATCCTCATTTCCCCGCTGCTCGGCGGCGTGCTCGGCTTCCTCATCATGAAGCTCGTCATGTGGGTGTTCGGGCGTTCGCCGATGCGCGCCGTGGACGGGATCTTCCGGCGTATGCAGCTGATCTCGGCCGCGTTCTACTCGCTCGGCCACGGAGGCAACGACGCGCAGAAGACGATGGGCATCATCGTGGCCGCGCTCGTGGCCTCGCACAAGATCGCGATCCCCGCGGCGGGGAAGTCGCCTGGCGTGCCGCTCTGGGTCGTGCTGCTCTGCCAGGCGGCGATGGGCCTGGGGACGCTCTCCGGCGGGTGGCGCATCGTCCGGACGATGGGGATGAAGATCGCGAAGCTGCAGCCGGTGGGCGGCTTCAGCGCGGAGACGGCCGGCGCGATCACGCTCGCGCTCGCGACGTTCCGCGGCATCCCCGTCTCGACCACGCACACCATCACCGGCGCCATCGTCGGCGTCGGCACCACGCGCCGGCTGACCGCCGTGCGCTGGGGAGTCGCCGGCCGCATCCTGTGGGCGTGGCTGCTCACCGTCCCCGGTGCCGCGGCCATCAGCGCCGCGAGCTACCTCGCGCTGCGCGCCCTCGGGTGGAGCTGAGGCCTCACGGAAGACCGGGGATCTCCGTCGAGAACCCCTCGACCTTGACGAGCCCGCAGCAGAGGCCCGCGAGCAGCCCGCGCAGGGTCTGCTCCGGGTCGCCGGGGTGCGACTCGATGACCTCGCGGAGCGTCGACTTGCCGTCGAGGCCGCGAAGCGCGGCGGCCTCTCCGTCGTTCAGGCGGAACGCCTCGAGTCGAACGGGTGGCAGCGCCACGGGCTCGAGCGGCGCGTCCAGGTAGGGTGCGAGGAGGATCTCGATCTCGGCGGCGTCGTACCCCTCCCGCACGCCGCGCGCGATGAGCTCGTATGGGTCCACGCCGAGCGGGAACGTCTCTTCCTGGGAGCGCGAGCCGCGAACGTAGGTCACGTTGCCCTGCCGCCACCGGAACACCTCCAGGAAGCGCTGCCGCGTCTGCTCGTGGATGGCGCGGAACAGCTCGATCGGGCGGAGCACGCCCAGGCCCACCAGCGCGTCGCCGAGCCGCCCGCCGAAGCGCGGAAGCATGGCCAGCGCCATGTCGACCTCCATCCGCAGCACCTGCCCGCGCGCCACCAGGTGCTCGCCGAGCAGCTCCGTGCGGTCCGTCGACGCGACGAACTCGGGGGTGCCCTCGACGAGGTAGACCTTCTTGCGGCGCGCCGCGATCGTGTCGTTGAGCAGCAGCACGCCGGTCTCGCGGCCCAGCGCGAGCCGGAAGACCAACGCGGGCAGGACGCGACGCTCGATCGGCGCGTGCAGCGTCGCGTAGCGCGGGATCTCGTCGTCCCACTTCAGCGCGGGGCTCGTCACGAAGCGCGTGAGCTCGGAGAAGGCAGCGGCCTCGCGAAACGGCCCGCCTTCGC
>DATIQP010000787.1:0-2498 GCA_035470765.1 Polyangiaceae bacterium
TGCCCTCGAACGCGGGCATCGCCGTGCCCGGGCGGCCGCGGTGGATGGCGTAGCGCAAGAAGCCGTTGCTCGCGCTCTTGAGCAGCGGCGGGCTCCCGATGCCGATGTACGTGCCGTGGCTGCCGTGATCGCCGTGGCAGCGCGCGCACTCCTTCACGTAGACCGCGGCACCGCGCGACACGTCGCCGCTGACGGGGTGCTCGTCGAGCTGAGCGACCCCGACCTTCTGCCAAGTGCGAAGGAACAGGATCGTCGCGTCGACGTCGGCCGGCTTCAGCGGGCCGCCGTGCTCGCGGCCCCACGCCGACATCGTCGTCCCGGGCCGCCCGTCGGTGATCGCGGTGCGCAGGTAGTCGTCGGTCGCCGAGGCGAGGAAGTCCTGCTGGGCGAGCATGGGGGCCTGATCGGCCCGGTAGCCCTCGCCCTTCTGGCCGTGGCACACGGCGCACATCCGCCCGTACATCTCTGCGCCGCGGTGCTGCGCCCACGCTTGCTTGGGCGGCGTGCATTCGAGCGAGCCGCCGGCGACGGTGAAGAGCACCGCCGCGAGCGCGGCGAGGACGGGGGGGAGACGCATGCGAGCCGCATACTGACACGACTCCAGTGCGCAGCGCACGCGTGCTACGTTCGCCGCATGCGATCGGCGCGGCTTCTCCGTTCCCGGCAGCCGGGCAGGCGCCCGTCACCAGCGCGCCGGTGCCTCAGCCAATGGGGGTGACGGGTGGCTGACGGGACCGTGGCGGTGCTCGTCCGACTCGCGCGCCCGAAGGGGACCGTTCTCCTCCTCGGTGCCCCCCTCACCGGGTATGGCTTCGCCCATTGGGACTACGCGCTGCCTCCGACGCGGCCGCTCGCGCTGGCGCTCGTCCTGGTCGCCTGGCTCGCGCTGAGCGCGGGGTCGCTCTGGCTCAACGCCGCGCTCGACGGCGACGAAGGGGGCGCGCTCTTCGCCGCTCGCGCGCCGAGGCCGCGGGGTCTCACGACGTACGCCTACGCTGCGCTCGCGGTCGCAGTGGCGTTCGCCGTCGCCGCCGATCGGGTCGCGGGCCTCGCCTGCGGCGCTGCGGCTGCGCTCGCCGTGCTGTATTCGCACCCGCGGACGATGTGGAAGGCCTCGCCGGTGCTCGGCCCGCTCGTGAACGTGCTCGGGTACGGAGTGCTCTCTTGGCTCGCGGGGTGGGCGGTCGTGCGGGTGTCGATGAGCGCGGCGACGTCAGCCGCGATGGTGCTCCTCTCCGTCTTCGTGCTCGGGATGACGTTCGCGGCCCAGGCCTTCCAGCGCGACGACGACGCGCGACGGGGCTATCGCACGCTCGTGGTGACGCACGGCCCCGAGGCGTGCCTCCGCGCGGCATCCGCGTGCGCACGCGTGGCGGTCGCCGGCGTGGCGGTCCTCGCCGCGGCCGGCGTCTACCCGCGCCTTTGCCTGCTCGGCATCCCCGCCTTCCTCGGAGCGGAGCGCGTAATGGCCAGGTGGCGCGCCGCGCCGGACGGCGGCGCCCCCGCAGACGCGGCGCGCTACGCGCTCTCGATGCTCGCAGGTGGCGTGACGCTCATGGCTCTCGCCTACCTGGACGTATTCTTGCCCTGACGGTCCCTACTTGTGCGAGCCGAGACCGGGCGAGCGTTCGGCGTAGCCCGATGCGGGCTTGCGCCTGGAGCCGTTGGGCGGCTCCGTCTCCGTCTCCGCCTCCTTCACGATCGACTCCAGTTGCTCGCGCTCCAGCGTCTCGTGGACGAGCAGCTCGCGAGCGACCGCTTCCAGCGCCGTGCTTCGCTTGACCAGCACCTCGCGCGCGCGCGCGTGCTCCCTCGTGATCAGGGCCTTCACCTCGCGATCGATGGCGCGCGCCGTGTCCTCGCTGAAATCGCGCTGCTCGAGCTCTTGAAGGATCCCCGACTGCGAGTGCCCAAAGGCGACGGGCCCAAGCTCTTCGCTCATGCCGAAGCGGGAGATCATTCGCCGCGCGATCTCGCTCGCGTGGGCGATGTCGTCCTCGGCGCCGGTCGAGACGTCCTTGCAGGCGACCTCTTCGGCCGTGCGGCCCGCCAGGAGCACGCAGAGCCTGTCCCGGAGCTCCTCGCGGGTCATCAGGTAACGCTCCTCGGTCGGCAGTTGCAGCGTGGCGCCGAGCGCGCCGATGGACCTCGGGATGATGGTGACGCGGTGGACGGGATCGGCGTGAGCCATCGAGAGCGCCACGAGCGCGTGCCCCGCCTCGTGGAAGGCGACGCGCCTCTTCTCGTCCTCGTTCATCACGCGCCCCTCCTTCTTGAGGCCGAGCTGGATCCGATCGATCGCCTCCTCGAAGTCCTCGCCCGCGACGACGTCCTTGCCGCGCCGCACCGACGCGAGCGCCGCCTCGTTGACGATGTTGGCCAGGTCCGCGCCGACCATCCCCGGCGTGCGCTGGGCGACGACCTTGAGATCGACGTCGGGCCCGAGCTTCACCGTCCGCGCGTGCACCCGGAGGATGGCCTCGCGCCCGCGGACGTCG
>DATIQP010000788.1:0-5259 GCA_035470765.1 Polyangiaceae bacterium
GGGCTCGGAGGTGGCAGCCGCGTCCGTGGTCGTGGGCGGCGCGGGTCGATGGAGCGCCGCGCTCAGGCGCGCCCACGCCTCGCGCGCCGGCGAAGCGGCCGTCGGGCGGAGCGGCCCGGCGTGGCAGGCGGCGCACCGCGCCTCGATTTCCGGGACTTCGCCGGGCGCCCGACCCAGCCGCGCGAGCCCGCGGTGTGCCGCGTCGCGGCCGAGCGAGAAGCCGTCGCCGCCGTGGCACTCGGTGCAGCCGAACGTGGCGACGTGGTGCGTGCCCAGCCACTTCGCGCGATCCGGGTGTGGTCGCGCAGCCGGCGGCAACCGGTTCGGGTCGACGCCGCCCAGGTCCTCGTCGGCGCCGAGGTGACACGACGTGCAGCGCTCGACGACCGGCGCTGGCGAGCACTCGCCCTCCGCCGCGGGCGCGCACGCCCACGTCACCGAACGCTCGCGGACGCGCGGCTCGGCGCTCGAGCCGCGCGCGGCCAGGTACTCGCGCTGGATGCCGATCCACTCGCGCTCCGTCCCTCCGGGCCGGTAGAGCGCGATCCCCGCGCAAACGAGGAACGTCGCCGCCGCGAGCGAGGCCGCGAGCCGCAGCCGAGCCTGCTCCGCAGGCGTCACGGCGCTTTGGGTGCCTGCGAAGCCCGCCGCGCCTGCTCGAGCGCGCGGCGAATGGACTCGACGCCGCCGCGGATGCGCTCCTCGCTCGTCGCGTAGCTGAAACGGACGTAGCCCGGTCCGCCGAACGCGCCGCCCGGGACCGCCGCGACGTGCGCGCGATCGAGCAGGAAGAACGCGACCTGATCGTCGTTCGTGATGGGCTTGCCGTCGTGCTCGATGCCGTAGAGGCCGCGGCAGTCGGCGAACGCGTAGAACGCGCCCTCGGGCTTGCGGCATCGAATGCCGGGAACGGAGTTGAGCGCGTCGACCATGACGTTGCGGCGGTGCTCGAACTGCTTGCGCATCGCCTCGACCGCGTCCTGCGGGCCGGTGAGCGCCGCGACCGCGGCGTGCTGCGCGACGGCGGCGGCGTTGGTGGTGCTCTGGCCCTGCAAGATGTCGAGCGCCGCGATGAGCGCCTTCGGCGCGATCGCCCAGCCGATTCGCCAGCCCGTCATCGCGTACGTCTTCGACAGGCCGTCGATGACGATGGTGCGGTGGGCGAGGTCCGGAGCGAGCTTCGCGATGGAGACGTGGCGGAAGCCGTCGTAGACGAGCTCGGCGTAGATCTCGTCGACGACGATCCAGCAGTCGTGCTTGCGCAGCACCTCGACGAGCGCTGCGAGCTTCGCCTCGGGGTAGGCGGCGCCGGTGGGGTTCGACGGCGTGCAGAGGATGACGGCCTTCGTCCTGGGCGTGATGGCCGCGTCGAGCGCGGCAGGCGAGATCAGCCACCCGTCGTCCTCGCTCGTCGGCACGCCGATCGGCGTCGCCCCGGCGATGCGCACCTGCTCGGGGTAGCTCACCCACGCCGGCTCCGGGATGACGACCTCGTCGCCGGGCTCGAACAGCGCGAGCGCCACGTTGAACAGCGCGTGCTTGGCGCCGACGCTCACGCACACGTTCTCGGGCTTCGGCTCGTAGCCGCGGCGCGCCTTGGCGACGTCGCAGATGGCCTTCTTGAGGGCCGGGATGCCCGTCACGGGCGTGTACTTGTGCGCGCCCGATTCGATGGCGCGCTTGGCCGCCTCGAGGACGAACGCGGGAGGGTCGAAATCGGGCTCACCCACGCCGAAGGCGAAGATGTCGATTCCTTGAGTACGCAGTGCGTTGGCGCGCGCGTTGACGGCCAGCGTCACGCTCGGCGCGACCGCGGAGAGTCGCCGGGCGAATTGAGTGGACACATCGGCTTCTTATCGCAGATGGGACCGGGTGACTACCCGCCGATCCACCAAGGCGGGTCGCCCCGCGGCCCTGCTCGAGCTCGCTACTCGTCCTCGGCCGAGGCCTCTTTCAGACCCCGTTTGAAATTGCGCACGGCCTCGCCGAGGCCTTTTCCCACGCTCGAGATGCGGCCGGCGCCGAACAGAAGCATGGCGATGACGCCGATGACCAGAAGCTCACCCGGACCGAGGTTGCCGAACATTCGAACGCTCCCTTGCGACGCACGCCTGGTGCGGACGGGGGCTCTGCAGCAACCAGGCCAGCCGTGAAGGGGCTCAGGCCTCCTTCAGCTTCGCCTTCTTTTCGTCCGTGTCCTTCGCCTCGTCCCCGGAGTCCTTCTCCTTCGACGAGACCTTCTTTTCGGCCTTGTCCTCTTCGTCGGACTCGCGCAAACCCTTCTTGAAGTTGGCGATGCCCTGACCGAGGCCCTTGCCGATATCGGCGATTCGGCCGGCTCCGAAGAGCAGAAGTGCGATGAGCCCGATGATGAGAAGCTCGCCCGGCCCGATGTTGCCCATGATTTGCCTCTAGGTCTTTTGCTAGCAGTCGGGGTCGGTTATCGCAAGCGCGCAAAACGCCTCGTCCGGACCGCCCGCGCGCGACGAATGGCCGTGGCGAGCGCCGCTGGCGCTGCCGCCGCGAGGATGGGCAAGAGCACGTATCCGGCGAGCGAGGAGTCGGCGCGCTCGAGCGCGCGCATGAGGCCGAGGGCCGCCAGAGGCCCCGCCGCGCCGACCGCGACGGCGGCGATGGGGCCCCGGCCGAGCCGCCGCAAGCCCGCTTCCAGGGCCACGAAGGCCGCCGCAGCAGCCGCGGCGACGATGATCCACGCACGGAACCAGGGCGGGACGTTCGACGCGTGCGCCCACGGCGCCATGCCGCGCAGCACCAGCGTGTCGACGTGGACGTCGACCGGAAAGGACTTCGTCGTGAGATCCAGCCGCGCGTCGTCGAGCTCGATGCGGCGCATGTCGCCGCTGATGCGCGCGTCGCTCGCGGTGAACGACGCCCCCGCGAGCGATCCCGGCCCGCGCCCGTAGAGGCGCGGCGCGTGCCCGGGGGCGCAGAGCCAGCTCGCGCCGACGAACGGGACGGCGAAGGTGGCAGGCTCGGGCGCCGCCGTGCAGGAGCGCCTACCCTCCTCGACGAGCTGCTGCGCGACCCGCCCCGGCGCTCCCGCGTCGCGAGCTCCCGTGGCGGAGGCCACGGCGAGCACCACGGCGAACGGCAGCGCGCTCCGCCAGAGCGCGAGAGCCGTGCGCGCGGGCGACTCGCCGAGCAGCATGAGCACCCGCGCCTCGCCCCGGTCGGCGAATCGATACGCCGCCATCGCCCACCCGAGGGGCCAGCCAACGAGCACGGCGGCCTCCAGCACGAGCTCCAATACGCTGCGCGCGAAGGGGCCGGCCACCCGCAACGGTACGTTCGGATCGAGCAGCCACGGCAGCAGGCGCACCAGCGCGGCGAGCAACCCCGCGACCGCGATTCCGACCGACCAGCCCAGCGCGGAGCGGAGCGCGCCGCGTTCGAGGGGGTGGCTGCGAGTCATGAACATGGGTGCAGGTACCGCGTCAGCATGCTAGCGAGCGAGCCCTGCGAAGCCGAGAAAAAGGGTTTGGCGTGGCCGACAAGCTGGCTCTTGCGCGCCCCCTTGAACCCCGTGCTACCTTCCCGCACCGGGTGTTTGGGCGACTCTGTTCGCCGCCCCACTTTCTTCCACCGTCCGGGAGCGACATGAGCCAACGCACCTTCGCCAAACGCCTTGGATGGGGCGTGACGACCGCCGCCTTCGGTGTCGCCACCCTCACCGCCTACGCCAGGCCTGCCCAAGCCGACGAGATCCAGGGCACGCCGAAGGCGATCATCGGCGGAGCGTTCCTCGGGGCCGAGGTCGTCGCCATTCCCATGGGCATCGCCGGCGTCCGCGCGGGCTGGGCCTACGCGGTGTTCCCGGGCCTCGGCGCGATCGGGGGCGGCATCGGCGGCTTCTTCATGGACCAGGCCTACGACACCGCCAAGACCAACGCGTACGGCTCCGCCTTCATGCTCGCGGGCGGCATGGCGCTCATCATCCCCACCATCGTCCTCATCCTCAACGCCACCCGCTACCACCCCAGCACCGAAGCGACGGAGGACAAGGCGCCCGCGGGCCCGCCCGCGGACGTGGGCAAGCCCGGAGGCTCCGTCGTCACCCCCTCGAGCGGTGGCGGCAGCGCGGCGCCGGCCCCCTCGTCGAGTGGCGGAGGCGCTCCTGCCGGCGGCGCGGAGAAGGCCCCCTACATCCCCCTGTCGCTCGTCGACGTCCACGACGGTTCGCTGCGCATGGGTGTCCCGGTGCCCGAGCTTCGCCAGACGTACTCGATCCGAGAGGTGAAGGAGCTGGGCGTTCTGCAGGGCACCGAGCTCCGGCTCCCGGTCGTGCGGGTCGCGTTCTAGTTCTAGAAGCGAGCTCGGTCGACAGAGGGCCTTTCGCTTCCATGCGCAAGTTGGCTACCATCGACGTTTCAGATGGTTCGACTACCTGAGGGATCTCGGTGAACACTCCCCCCCGGGCTGGAAGCAAACCCACGGATCCGATGATCGGCCGCGTGGTCGCAGGGCGCTACCGACTGGAAGCGCGCCTCGGCGAGGGCGGCATGGGCATCGTCTACCGCGCGCGCCACGTCCTCATCGACCGCGTCGTCGCGCTCAAGCTGATTCGTCCCGACCTGCGCGGCGAGACGCACCTGCGAGCGTGGATGCTGCGCGAGGCGCGGGCCGCCAACCGCGTCGACCACGCGCACATCATCGACATCCACGACATCGGCGAGACGGAAGAGGGCGAGCTCTATCTGGTGATGGAGTACCTCGTCGGCACCGCGCTCTCGTCCGAGCTGGCCCGCGGGCCGATGGCGCTCTCGCGCGGCGTCGACATCCTCGAGCAGATGTGCGCCGCGCTCGGCCGCGCCCACGACCTCGGCGTCGTGCACCGCGATCTCAAGAGCGACAACATCCTTCTGTCGACGAAGGGCGGCCGCAAGGACTTCGTGAAGATCCTCGAATTCGGCCTCGCGCACCTCGCGATGGACCCGCGGCTCGCGCCGAAGGGCGCGGTCTTCGGTACGCCCGAGTACATGTCGCCCGAGCAGGCGCGCGGCGAGGAAGCTGGGCCGCAGAGCGACCTCTACGCGCTCGGGATCCTCTTCTTCGAGATGCTCACCGGCCAGCTGCCCTTCCGCTCGAGCGACCGCGAGACGCTGCTCGAGATGCAGCGCAGCGCGCCCCCGCCTCGCCCGCGCTCCATCAAGGCCGACATCCTGCCGGCCGCCGAGGCGATCGTCCTCAAGCTGCTCGAGAAGGATCGGCGGCGCCGTTTCCAGGATGCGCACCACCTCC
>DATIQP010000789.1:0-7176 GCA_035470765.1 Polyangiaceae bacterium
CGCAACCCTTCGCGCAGCGGCAAGCTCGGAGAGAGCGTCTGCGCCACCTCGACGAGGATCTGGCAGTGCTCCTTGAGC
Source organism: Polyangiaceae bacterium (assembly GCA_035470765.1). Classification (GTDB taxonomy): domain Bacteria; phylum Myxococcota_A; class Polyangia; order Polyangiales; family Polyangiaceae; genus DASXHD01. The sequence continues at coordinate 79 of DATIQP010000789.1, forward strand.
GGATAGGTCTGGAACGGGGTGTACCGCGGGCGCGCCGCGCCGATCGCGTATCCCTTGTCGCGCGCGAGCTTCGCGGTGCCCTCCAGGAACATGCCCGTCATCGTGGCACCCGACGGGATCGCGCGGAGGTACGCCTCGACGTCGAGGGGGCTGCGCCACGGAGGTTGGGTCCAGGGGCCAGGCGCAGTCGACATCTCGAGCGCCCAGAATAACGCGGCGGGGGCGCGCTCGGATAGCTCGGCCTCACGCGGCGGCGAAAAACCGCCCCGTCGCGGTCTTCGCCGACGAGAGCCGGCCCGGCTCACCCTCGAAGACGATGCGCCCGCCCTTCGCGCCGCCTTCGGGGCCGAGCTCGACGACCCAGTCGGCGCTGGCGATCACGTCCGGGTGGTGCTCGATGACGACGAGCGTGTCGCCGCGCTCCACGAGCTGGTCGAGCACGCCGATGAGTCGTCGCACGTCGGCGAGGTGCAGGCCGGTGGTGGGCTCGTCGAGGACGTAGACGGTGGGCTCGTGGGCGGCGCCGGCGGTGAGCTCGGCCGCCAGCTTGAGCCGCTGCGCCTCGCCGCCCGAGAGCGTGCTCGCGGCCTGGCCGAGCTGGAGGTAGCCGACGCCGAGGTCGACGAGCGTCGAGAGCGGGCGCCGGATCTTGGGGTGCACGGCGAAGACGTGCGTCGCGTCCTCGGCGGTGAGGTGGAGCACGTCGCCGATGGAGAGCGCTTCGCCCGCGGCGTCCCCGCCCACCCTATATTTCACGTCGAGCGTGGCGGGCTCGAAGCGCGCGCCGCCGCAGGTCTCGCACGGGCTGATGACGTCGGGTAGGAAGGCCATCTCGGCGACGATCGAGCCCTGTCCCTCGCACGCCGTGCAGCGCCCTCCCGCCGCCGTGTTGAACGAGAAGCGCGCGGGGCCATAGCCGCGCAGCTTGGCCTCCGGGAGCGAGGCGAAGAGCTTGCGGACGTCGTCCCAGACGCCGAGGAACGTGGCGGGCACGCTGCGCGGCGAGCGGCCGATGGGCGACTGATCGACGGCGAGCGCGCGCTTGACCGCGTTCGTCCCTTTGATGCCGTCGTGGGCGCCGGCGGGCGCGTCGATGACGAGGCCGAGCTTCTCCCTCAGCGCGGGGTAAAAGACCTTGCGCACGAGGGTGCTCTTCCCGGAGCCGCTCACCCCGGCGACGACGGTCATGCGGCCGACCGGGACGCGGAACGCGACGTCCTTCAGGTTGTGCTCGCGCGCGCCGCCGAGCTCGATGAAGCGGCGCGCCGGCGGCCGCGGCACCTCGCGGGTGCGCGAGGGCTCGCGCAGCGAGCGCGCGGTCACCGAGTCGCCCGCGAGGACGCTCGACGCGGGCCCTTGCGCTACGATGTGCCCGCCGTGGCGGCCGCCGCCGGGCCCGAGCTCGATGAGGTGGTCGGCGGCGCGGATGGTCTCGGCGTCGTGCTCGACGACGAGCACGGTGGAGCCGGTGTCGACGAGCGCGCGGAGGTTGTCGAGCAACAGGCCCGTGTCGCGCGGGTGCAGGCCGATGGTCGGCTCGTCGAGGACGTAGAGCGCGCCCGTCAGGCCGCTGCCGAGCTGCGCCGAGAGCCGGAGGCGCTGCATCTCGCCGCCGGAGAGCGTGGCGGCCATGCGGTCGAGCGACAGGTAACCGAGCCCGACGCGCTCGGTGAACTCGAGGCGGCGAACGAGCTCGGCGAGCGGCGCGCGCGCGATCTCCGCCTCCTTGCCGGTGAAGCGGAAGGTGGCCACGCGGGCGCGGGCGCTCGAGACGTCGCGCGCGAGCAGGGCAGGGTAGGTCTCCCCGAAGAGCTGCACGCGGCGGGGCACGGCGGCGAGCCGCGTCCCCGCGCACGCCTCGCAGCGCTGAGTGCCGCAGGCTCGAGCGGAGCGAGAGTTCGGACTCGAACGTCGATGCTTCTCGCCCTCCTCCACCGCGCTCGGCCCTCCCTCGACGCCGGTGCCCTCGCACGCCTCGCACTGACCCTGCTTCGTGTTGAAGGAGAACCAGCGCGGATCGAGCTCCGGCAAGCCGGTGCCGCACTCGCTGCAGGTGCGCGCGGTCGAGGCGAGCAGCTCGTCGTGAGGCTTGGCCTTGGGCGGGCCGCTCGCGACGCGGAGCGCGCCGTGGCCCCAGCCGAGCGCGCGATCGAAGATGGCGCGATCGAGCTGGGCGAGCTCGCCGTAGTGAACGATCAGGTCGATGGTGTGCTCGAGCGTCTTCTTGAGCTTGGGCGGAGGGTCGATCGCCACGATCGCGCCGTCGACGCGCGCGGTCCGGACGCCGGCGCGCGAAGCCTCGGTGAAGAGGTCGAGGTAGGTGCCCTTGCGCGCGCGCACCGCGGGGGCGTAGACGGTGCGCTTGCCGCCGCGCTCGCCCGTGAGGCGAGCGAAGAGCTCGTCAGGGGAGCTCGGGCGGACGGGCGCGTCGCACTCGGGGCAGTGCATCACGCCGACCTTGGCGTAGAGCAGGCGCAGGTAGTGAGCGATCTCGGTGACGGTGGCGACGGTGGAGTTGGCGCCGCCGCGGGTGGTGCGCTGCTCGAGGGCGATGCTCGGAGGTACGCCCGTGACGCGGTCGACGTCGGGGCGGGGCAGGGTGGGCAAGAACTGGCGCGCGTAGGGCGTCAGCGTCTCCATGAAGCGGCGCTGGCCCTCGGCGAAGACGACGTCGAAGGCGAGCGAGGACTTGCCCGACCCGCTCGGGCCCGTGACGACGGCGAGCGCGCCGTGGGGAATGTTGCAGGATACATCCTTCAGGTTGTGCTCGCGGGCGTGCTCGACGCTGATGGCCGCGGGGGCCAGCGGAAAGACCTCCGCCGCCGCCTCGCCACCTCGCGTCTTCTTCGGCGGGGCCATGGCGTGCGCGAGCGCTAGGCCGGTGCGTGACGGCGTGCGGGCGACCTCGCCCGGCGTGCCGGTCGCGACGACGCGGCCGCCCGCGGGCCCGGCGTCCGGCCCGAGATCGATGACCCAGTCGCAGGCGCGGATGACGCTGGTGTCGTGCTCGACGACGACGACGCTGGCGCCGTTCTCCGAGAGGAGGTGCAGCGCGGAGATGACCTTGGCGGTGTCGAGGGCGTGGAGACCCGCGCTCGGCTCGTCGAGGACGAACAGCGTGCCGCGCGCGTCCTGCGAGAGGGCACGCGCGAGCTTGAGGCGCTGGGCCTCGCCGCCGGAGAGCGTGGAGAGAGGCTGGCCGAGGGGGAGGTAGCCGAGGCCGACGTCGACGACGGGCTGGAGCGTGCGCCGCGCGACGAAGTCCCGGTCCCCCGCTCGATCGAGGAACGCGATCGCCTCGTCGACGGTCATCGCGAGCAGATCGGCGATGTTCTTGCCCCGGTGCTGGACGGCGAGGACGTCGGGGTTGAAGCGCTTGCCGTGGCAGACAGGGCAGACGAGCTGCACGTCGGCGAGGAACTGCATCTCGACCGTCTCGAAGCCTTCGCCGGCGCACGCCTCGCAGCGGCCGGCGCCGGCGACGTTGAACGAGAAGTGCGAGGGCCCGAGGCCCGCCCGGACGGCGGCGGGCTCGGCGGCGAAGCGGGCGCGCACGCGATCCCAGGCCTTGGTGTAGGTCGCGGCGTTGCCGCGCGCGGTGCGGCCGAGCGGGGACTGATCGACCAGGACGGCGGCGCGGAGGGCGCGCATGCCGGAGAGCGAGTCGAAGGGACCAGGCCGATCGACGCCGGTGTCGCCGAGGGCGCGCGCGACGGCGCGGTAGAGGACCTCCTCCGCGAGCGTGGACTTGCCGCTGCCGCTCGGGCCGGTGATGGCGCACACGACGCCGAGGGGGATCTCGACGTCGATGTCCTTCAGGTTGTTGGCGCGCACCCCACGGAGCTGGATCGACCCCGTGGGCTCGACGGCGTCGCGCTGGACGGGCTTCGCGCGCCACGCGCGGGCGGTGGGGAGATCTTCGCGGCGGGCGAGGTCCGCCGGCCAGCCGTCGAAGAGCACGCGGCCGCCGTCACGGCCGGCGCCGGGACCGAGCTCGACGACGCGATCGGACGCCTCGACGATCATGCGATCGTGCTCGATGACCAGGACGGCGTTGCCCGCGCGGGAGAGCTCGCGCATCGCCTTCGAGAGGCGCGGGACGTCGGTGGGGTGGAGGCCGATGCTGGGCTCGTCGAGGACGAAGAGGGCGCCGGTGATGCGCGCGCCGAGCGCCGTCGTGAGGCCTGCGCGCTGCGCCTCGCCTCCGCTGAGGGTGCGAGCCTGCCGATCGAGCGTGACGTAGCCGAGGCCGACGGCGTCGAGGTACTCGAGCCGCGCGCGAAGCTCGGCGAGGACGATGCGGCCCTGCGGGTCGCGGCTCGCGAACTCTCGCACCCCGGCGAGCGCGGCCTCGACCGTCAGCGCGTGCCACTCGGAGAGGCTCTTGCCCGCGATCCGATAGGTGAGCGCGGTCTCGTTGAGGCGCGCGCCATGGCACGTCGTGCACGGGGTGTACTCGCGGAAGCGCGAGAGGAAGACGCGGACGTGCATCTTGTAGGTGCGCGTCTCGAGCCACTTGAACCACGCGCGCACCCCGGGGAACTTGCCGCCGCGCCAGCCGCCCTCGCCCTCGATGACGGCGCTGCGCTGCGCCTCGGAGAGCTTCTCCCAGGGCACGTCCATCGGGATGCCCTTGCGGCCGCAGAACTTGGCGAGCACGCGGCGCTCCCACGAGGCGCTCTTGCCGGACCACGCCTTGATGGCGTTCTTGCCGAGCGGCAGCGACGGATCCGGGATCACCTTGTCCCAGTCGACCTCGATGACGCGGCCGAAGCCCCGGCATGCCTCGCACGCCCCGAGCGGCGAGTTGTACGAGAAGAGGGCAGGGCGGGGCGGGTCGAAGGCGCGGCCGCACTTCGGGCACGAGAGGCCTCGCACGAGCGGTGCGTGGAAGTCGGCGTCGCGCAGCTCCGCGCGGCCCCCGCCGCGGTCCCAGGCGGTCTCGATGGCTTGCTGCAGCCGGCGCGTGTCGCGGGCGCGGAGCTCGAGCCGGTCGACGACCACCTCGACGCGCGTGCCCTGCGCGGTCGCCTCGCTCGGCCGGACCTCGTCGAGGTCGCGCGCCACGCCGCCGACGATGAGACGCCGGTAGCCGTCCTTGGCGAGGGCCTCGCGCAGCTCGAGGAACTCCTCCGGATCGCGCACCCGCAGCGCGTAGCTCACCGTCGCGCGGGCGCCCTCCCTGCGAGCGATCGCCTCGGCGGCCGCTTCGGCCGGCGCCGTCGCCACCGCGTCCACCCCGCACTTGGCGCACCGCGGGATCGCCTCGCGAGCGAACAGCGCGGCGAGGTAGGGCTCGAGGTCGGCCATGGTCGCGAGCGTCGAGCGGCTCGACTTGATGGGCGCCCGCCGGTCGACCGCCACCGTCGCGGCGATGGGGTCCAGCTCGTCGATGGGCGGTCGCTCGAGCCGCTCGAGGAACTTGCGAGCGTACGGGCTGAAGCTCTCGACGAAGCGCCGCTGCCCCTCGGCGTAGAGCGTGTCGAGCGCGAGCGAAGACTTGCCCGCGCCGCTCGGCCCCGTGACGCTGACGAGCTCGCCTGCGCGCAGGTCGAGATCGATGCCCTGGAGGTTGTGCGTGCGAGCGCCGCGCAGGCGGATCGGATGCATGGCCTGGCACGATGCGTCAGGTCGCAGCGCGCGGCAAGCGGGAGCACCGCGCTGCCCACTGCCCGAGGACTGCGACCGGGTGAGACAAACATAGCGAGTGAATGCTCTCTATGTTACATCTCGTCCGTGAGCTACGACGTCATCATCAAGAACGGCCTCTGCTTCGACGGGACGGGGGCGCCCGGCGAGCGAGTCGACGTGGGAATTCGTGACGGGCGCGTCGTCGCCAAGAGCGCCGAGCCGCTCGACGAAACCGGGTGCACCGAGGTCGTCGACGCGAAGGGCCAGTGGGTGATGCCCGGGTTTCTCGACCTGCACACGCACTACGACGCGGAGATCCTCGCGGCGCCGTCGCTGAGCGAGTCGGTGCGCCACGGCGTCACCACCGTCGCGATCGGGAGCTGCTCGATCAGCGCGGTGCTCGCAGGCGCGGAGGACTGCTCGGATCTCTTCACGCGCGTCGAGTCGGTGCCGCGCTCGCACGTGCTGCCGCTCCTGCGCGAGAAGAAGACGTGGTCGACGCCGCGCGAGTACGTCGACTTCCTGCGCAGCCACCCCATCGGGCCGAACGTCGCGACCTTCCTCGGCCACTCGGATCTTCGCGCGCGCGTGCTCGGCCTCGGGCGCGCCGTCGATCGGAGCACCAAGCCGAGCGAGGCGGAGCTGCGCGAGATGGAGCGCTGGCTCGAAGAGGCGCTCGACGCGGGCTTCCTCGGTCTGTCGACGATGACGAACCCGTGGGACAAGCTCGACGGCGATCGCTTCCGCTCGGCGCTCTTGCCCTCGGCGTACGCGAAGTGGAGCGAGTACGGGCGCTTGCACCGCGTGCTGCGGCGGCGCGAGCGCATCCTGCAGAGCGCGCCCAACATCACGACCAAGATCAACGCGATCTTCTTCATGCTCGCGAGCGCGGCGTTCTTCTTCCGGCGCACGCTGAAGACCACGCTCATCACGCTCGCCGACGCGAAGTCCACGCCCGGTCTTCATCGCGTCGTCGCGACGCTCGCGCGCCTCGTGAACCGGCTCTTCGGCGGCGATTTTCGCTGGCAGACGCTTCCGGTTCCTTTCGAGGTCTACGCCGACGGGGTCGATCTCGTGGTGTTCGAGGAGTTCGGCTCGGGGCGCGCGCTCTTGCACCTCGTCTCCGAGGTCGAGCGCAACGAGCTGATGAAGGACCCTGCGTACCGGCGCCGCTTCCGCAAGGACTACGAGCACCAGGGCACGTCGCGCGTCTGGCACCGCGACTTCCACGACGCGTTCGTGGTCGCGTGCCCGGACGAGAGCCTCGTCGGTCGCTCGTTCGGCGAGATCGCGGACGCGCGGGGCGAGCACCCCGTCGACACGTTCCTCGACCTCGTCGTCATGCACGGGACGAAGCTCCGCTGGCGCACGCTGATCGCGAACCATCGCCCGAAGGAAGTGAAGCGCATGATCAACGAGGAGGCCGCGATCGTCGGCTTCTCGGACGCGGGCGCGCACATCCGCAAC
>DATIQP010000790.1:0-3647 GCA_035470765.1 Polyangiaceae bacterium
ATCGCCGGTCAGGGCACGGGCAACCTCTCGACGCTGGCCGGCGCGACCTTCGATCCGCTCAAGCTCGGCTTCGTGGGCCAGGGCCTCGGGAGCATCACCGGCGCGCTCTTCAACGCGGTGTCGGCGCGCACGACGCACGTCGCGCTCAACACGGCGGGCGGCGCGCTGGTGCCGCTCTTCCTCGATTCCCCGGCGTTCGCGGCCAAGAAGAACGTGCTGATCTCGACCCTCGCGGCGGGCGGCATGCCCCCCGGCACGCCCGGGTTCGACACGTTCCTCGGCATCCTGCAGTGGATCCTCGACCCCGCCGACCCGGCCAACGTCGGCTACCGCCTCACCCACGGGGTCGACGTCACCCAGGGCTCGATCACCTACACGGCGCCCAACGCCGCGCGCGCAGCGTTCCTCCCGTTCATCGAAGGGGATCAGGTCATCCCGAACAGCTCGTCGGTCGCCCTGATCGGCAGCGCCAACCGCGCCTTCACGCTCACGCCGCCGGGCTACGGCTGCGTCTCGCCGCTGTTCTGTTACGAGTTCACCGAGGCGGGCGACGGGTTCGACGCCACGACCGCCACCCTCGCCACACGCACCGGGTTCCTGCTGCAACCTCCGACAGGGACGGCGGGCATAGCCATCACCACGAAGGCCCAGACCCAGGTCGCCACCTTCCTCGCCACGGGGGTGCTGCCGTGAGCCGTCGAACCCTCTCGCTCGTCGTCGCGCTGGTCCTCGGCTTCGCCGCGCGCGACGCAGGTGCGGCCGGCTTCTCGCTCGACACCCAGTCGGCCCGCACCGTCGGCATGTGCGCCGCGGTCACCGGCATGATCGACGACTCGTCGGCGATCTTCTTCAACCCCGCCGGGATCGCCCAAGGCAAGATCCTCGACGCGATCGTCAGCGGCCAGCTCATCCTCCCGAGCTCGACCTACACGAACCCTTCGGGCGTCTCGACGACAACGCCCTTCCGCGCCGTTCCTCCCATCGCTGGCTACGTCTCGGGCGGCATCACGAAGGACCTCTCGGCCGGCATCGGCATGTTCACTCCCTACGGCCTCACGATCGGCTGGCCGCAAGGATGGGAAGGCCGCTCGCAGATCACGTACGCGTCGCTCGCCACCTACGACATCAACCCGACCCTGGCGTACAAGCTCGGACCGGTGCGCATCGGCGCGGGCGTCCAGATCATGTACGCCACCGTCGATCTCCAGAAGGACATCGCGCTGCCGGGCGGCACCTACGGCTCCAGCCAGCTCGGCGCGGACGCGTGGGGCGTCGGCGGCAACGTCGGGATTCAGGTCGAAGCCATTCCGAAGGTCCTCTCCTTCGGCCTCGCCTACCGCAGCACGGTGGTGCTCAACTTCGACGGCGCCGCACACTTCGAGGGCATCCCGCAGACCCTCCAGGGCACCATCCACGATCAACCCGGGACGTCGCGCTTCGTGCTGCCCGACTCGCTCTCGTTCGGCGTCGCCGTGCGGCCCGTCCCGAAGCTCGTGATCGATGCGGACCTCGTCTACTACGGCTGGGACTACTTCCGCTCGATCGACATCAACTTCCCCAACGACACCACGGGCTCGCTCTCGTCGTCGCAGCCGAAGCGCTGGAACAACGTCGCCAACGTGCACCTCGGGATGGAGCTCGGGCTGGGAGACGCCTGGGCCTTGCGTGCCGGCGCAATGGTGGACCCCACCCCGTCGCCGTCCGACACGCTCACACCCGACCTGCCGGACTCGACGCGCCTCGCGTTCAGCATCGGCGGCGGCTACAAGCACAAGAGCGGACTCCGCCTCGATCTCGGCTACGAGCTCGTCCTGTTGCTCTCGCGCACGAGCACCGCGCCGCAGCTCCCCGGCGACTACAGCGGCTTCGCGAACATCCTGAGCGTGGGGATCGGCTGGTCGACGCCGCCGCCCAAGGCGAGCGAGACGCTCAACGCACCGCCGCCGCCGCCGCCCGAAGCCGCGCCGCCGCCGCCGCCCGAAGCCGCGCCGCCGCCGCCCGCCACGCCCCCGCCCGAATACACGCCGCCGCCCTGAGCTGGCGAGCCGAAGTCACAGCTCCCCGTTCGCCATCCACTCCCCGAAGCGCTCCCCCAGCATGATCGCCGTGAGGTTCGTGTTGGCGCTGGGCACGGTGGGGAACAGGCTCGCGTCGGCGACGTACAGCCCGTCGACGCCGAAGACGCGCCCGCGCGAGTCCGCGGCCGCGTTGGCATCGCCCTCGCGGCCCATCGGCACCGTCCCGCACGGGTGGTAGCCGGAGTCGCACACGCTGCGGATCCAGTCCTCTTCGCCGAAGAGTCGCTTGCGGCGGGGCCACAGCAACGTGGCGAGCGAGCGCATCGGACCGCCCGCGTAGACGTCGTAGGCGCGGCGCAGCGCGGAGAGCGCTTTGTTCCGGTCCTCCTGCCGCTCGAGGACGTGCGAGGCGATGCGCGGCTTACCGAAGGGCGTATCGAAGTGCAGCTCGCCGTGCCCGCGCGGCTTGCCGACCTGGCACATCAGCGTCACCAGCGGCGCGGTGAACCAGGGGAACGGCATGAGGGAGCCGGGCTGGATCTGCATGTCGTTCGGGTGATTGCTGCCTTCGCTCGTGAAGCGATACAGCGTCTGGATGAACGGATCGTCGAGGTCGAAGGTCCCGAGCCTCGGCACGAAGAAGATCGCCGCGCCGTGATGATCGAGCAGGCGCGCCGCGACGGCCGGCACCTCGCGGACGAGCTCGACGCCCAGCTTCTCGACGCGGTCGCGCGGGCCCACGCCCGAGCGCAGGAGGATCTGCGGCGTGTTGATGGCGCCGCCGCAGAGCATCACGCGCCGGCCGCGCAGCGTGCGTACGACGCCGTCGCGCTCGATCTCCACGCCGGACACGCGCCGGCCGTCGAACAGCACCCGCCGCACCAGCGTGCGCGCCTCGATGCGCAGGTTCTCCCGGCGGCGCACCGCGCCCGTGAGGTAGCAGCGCAGCACGCTCATCCGCTCGCGGCCGATCTTGTTCATCGCGTGCGGGCCCGCGCCGGCCTGCGTCGGATCGTTGTGGTCGAAGCACTCCGGGATCGATTGCATCTTACACGCATCGAGGAAGGCCGCCTGCCACGGCACGAGCTCCTCGCGGCGGTGGCGGCGGATCGGGATGGGGCCGCCCTGGCCGTGCCAGTCGTTGTCCACGTCGAGGTCGGCCTCGAGGCGCTTGAACGCCGGCAGGCACCGGTCCCAGCGCCAGTCGCGCAGGTCCCACTCGTCGTAATCGTACGGGCGCCCGCGCAGCGCGATGCACGTGTTGACCGCCGACGAGCCGCCGACGACGCGCCCGCGCGGGAAGACGAAGGGAATGCGCTGCCCGTCGGTGGGGACGTGGCCGTAGTGCCAGTCGTGGCGGATCACCGAGTTGCGGGTCCCGTTGGCGAGGTCCTTCGGGATCTCGCTCGGGTAGTCCGGTCCGGCCTCGAGAAGCAGCACGCTTACGCCGGCGTTCTCGGTGGCGCGCGCCGCGATGACGCCGCCGCTCGAGCCGGCCCCCACGACGATCCAAGCGGCCTCCTCGGCACCGAGCACGGGCGCACCCTACACGAAGGCCGTCGGCCGCAGTATAGCTGTCTCATGGGTCGACTCGTCGACGGCGTGTGGCATTCCGGCTGGGCCAAGCCG
>DATIQP010000791.1:0-6505 GCA_035470765.1 Polyangiaceae bacterium
CCGCTCGGCCACTTCGATCGCGTCTCGGTCGGCTTCCCGGGCGTGGTCGTCCACGGCGAGACGCTGAGCGCCCCCAACCTGCACGATGAGTGGCGCAACTTCCCGCTCGCGAAGGAGCTCGAGAAGCGCCTCAAGCGGCCGGCGCGCGTGCTCAACGACGCGGGCGTGCAGGGCTACGGTGTGATCAAGGGAGAGGGCACCGAGATGGTGCTCACCCTCGGCACGGGCATGGGCTGCGCGATCTACGTCGACGGCCGCTACGTGCCGAACATCGAGCTGGCGCACCACCCGCTGCGCAAGGGCAAGACCTACGAGGACTTCATCGGCCAGAAGGCGCTCAAGAAGATCGGCAAGAAGCGCTGGAACAAGCGCGTGGCGAGCGTGCTCGAGCAGATCCAGCCCATCTTCAACCCCACCCACGTCTACCTCGGCGGCGGCAACGCGAAGAAGCTCACGCTCCAGCTGCCGAAGAACGTGACCGTGACGGACAACGTGGCAGGGCTCCTCGGCGGCATCGAGCTCTGGCACGATCACTGAGCCCGACTGATCGGTCCCCAGTCCGGCATCCGTTGCGTCGACGCCGCAGCGCGCGCGCGCTGGCGCGATTCGGCAGAGGCATGACCGCGCCGTCCGGGATCACGGGTTTGGCGTGGAACTTGAAACGTGACGTCGTGGCCCTCCCATGGACACGACCCAAGCACAAACTCCCCAGACCGGGACGCCGCCTACCGCCGGCCTGGAGCGCGGGCTCGCGCCCATCACCCACGTGCTCGCTTGCGTCGATCGGTCCGTGCTCTCCGAGTCGTGCGTGCCCTACGCGGTGTTCCTGGCGAAGGTCTTCGGCTCCAAGCTGACGCTGCTCCACGTCCTCGATCTGCCCGGCGGGTCCTCGGGGTTGCCGGTGTCGGAGGCGCTGGGTTGGGAGATCTCGCGCCACGAGGCGCAGGCGTACCTCGATCGGCTCGCGAGGGCCGCGGAGGACGCGGGCGTGCCCGCCACGACACTCATCGCGGAGGGTCACCCCGCGGCGAGCATCGTCTCGGTGGGGCGCGAGGTCGGCGCGGACGTCACCGTGCTCGGCAGCCACGGCGAAGGGGGGCGAACTCGGTGGGCGCTGGGCGGCACTGCGTCGCAGGTGCTCTCGTCGAGCGGGGGCTCGGTGCTCGTCGCGCGCTCGTCGCCGACGGTCCTCGCCGAGTTCGAGCCGAAGACCATCGTGGTCCCGCTCGACGGCTCGACGCGGGCCGAGTCCGTGCTGCCGTCGGTCGTGCGCATCGCCAAGAAATACCAGTCGGTCGTCACCCTGGCCCACGTGGTGATCGAGCCCGTCGCCAACGCGATCCTCGTCGCCGGCGAAGATCTGGAGCACGCGCGAGGTCTCGCGCGCCGGCTGGAGATCAGCGCCGAGCGCTATCTCGCCCAGGTCGGCGCGCAGTTGTCTCGCGAGATCCCGGGCGTGAGGACCCTCGTGTTCCGCTCGAAGGACGAGCGGCAAGCGCTCATCGAGCTGTCGGAGCGCGAGGCCGCGGACCTGATCGTGCTCTCCGCGCACGGCGCGACCTGCAACGTCGGTCGCCCGCTGGGCACGGTCGCGGGTTACATGGTCATGCTCGCGCGGCCTGCGTTGCTGGTCCTGCAGGATCTGCCGCAGCGCGACGAGGCTACCGAGGGTGGCGAGCCCGCGGTGGATCACTACGCGCCGCCTCTTCGCGGGGCCGTTCATGCGAGGCCGACGGGGGTACCTTGAGCGCCGCGCCCATCCCTCCGATCGAGGGGACGGCGCTGCAGCGTACCGCGCGAGAGCTGGCACGGCAGCACGGCTCGCTCACCCGCGCGAAGCGCGGCGCCTCGTTCGTCGATCTGAAGCCCGTGGCCGACACCGTGGACATTGCGCACGAAGCTTGGCTCGCGACGCCCCCGCAGGAGGTGAGCACGAAGAAGGCCGCCGAGTGGCTCCTCGACAACGAGTTCCTCGTGCGACGCGCCCTGCGGCAGGTGACCACGGAGTTCCCGACCGGGTTCCAGCAGCACCTCCCGCGCCTGCCGGACGGGACGCCCCGGCTTCTCGCCGTCGCGCGCACGCTCACGCTCGAGACGAGCCTGGACCTCGACGCGCCCACGCTCCGGTCGTTCGTGAGCGCCTACCAGGACGTGTCGGCGTTCTCGATCGCGGAGCTGTGGGCGCTGCCCGCGGTCATGCGCGCGTGCATCCTCGAGACGCTGCAAGGCTTCCTCGCGGCCCTGCTGCCCGGGCGGGAGCCGCGGACCGACGGCTTGGACATCGAGCCGAGCGTGGGCGTCGAGCGGTGCGTGCGCGCCCTGCGTCTGCTCGAGGAGCTGGACTGGAAGGCCTTCTTCGCACGCTCGAGCCGCGTCGAGGCGACGCTCCGGACGGATCCCACCGACGTCTACGGACGGATGGACTTCGCGACGCGCGACGTCTACCGCCGCATCGTCGAGAAGATCGCCTGGAGGACCGGGTCCGACGAGAACGCGGTCGCCGGCGCAGCCATCGCGCTCGCGCGCGACGCGCGGCTCGACCCGAGGCGGGGACACGTGGGCTACTGGCTCGTGGGCGACGGCCGCTCCGAGCTCGAACGGCGGACCGGCTACCGTCCGTCCCTGCTCGGCCGAGCCCGCCGGCGCATCCTGCGCCACCCGGCGCTGGTCTACCCCGGGTCGCTCGTGCTCGGCGTCGTCGCGATGCTCGCCGCGCTGGGCGCGTGGCTCCACGCGCAACAGACCGGGCCCGCGTCGATCGCGATCTGGCTGTTCGTCGCCAGCATTCCCGCCTCGTCGGTGGCGACCGCGCTCGTCCAGCGCGGCCTCGCGGCGATCATCCGCCCTCACGCATTGCCGAAGCTCGACTTCACCGCCGGCATCCCCGACGACTGCCGTACGGTGGTCGCGATCCCCGCGCTCCTCGGCAGCGAGAAGGAGCTCGCGGCGCTCGCGCGGCGGCTCGAGACGCACTACCTGGCCAACCCGGACGCGGGCCTGGCCTTCGTCCTGCTCACGGACGACCCCGACGGGAAGGGCAACGAGAAGCCCACGTCGCTCTTCGACCTCGCCGAGAAGGAGATCGCGCGCCTCAACGAGCTGTACGGTCGCGACGGCGTGGGTCCCTTTCACCTCGTCCACCGCGACGCGCAGTGGAACCCGGTCGAGCGGCGATTCATGGGCTGGGAGCGCAAGCGCGGCAAGCTCGACGAGCTCAACCGGATGCTGCGCGGCCAGCCGACGACGAGCAAGGTGCGTCACGCGGGCGATCCCGCCGGGCTCGAGCGCATCCGCTTCGTCATCACGCTCGACGCCGACACGCAGCTGCCGATGGGTGCCGCGCAGCGCCTGGTCGGCCTGCTCGCGCACCCGCTCAACCGCGCCGTCTTCGGCGACGGGGGCCGGGTCACGGCGGGCTACACCATCGCGCAGCCGCGCGTCGAGACGTCGCCCGCGAGCTGCCACTCCACGTGGTTCGCGCGGTTCTTCGCCGGAGACACGGTGTTCGACGTCTACACGCACGCGGTGTCGGACACGTACCAGGACCTCTTCGGCGCCGGCATCTACGTCGGCAAGGGCATCTACGAGGTCGACTCGTTCATGCGGAGCCTCGAGGGGTGCGCGCCGGAGAACTGGATCGCGAGCCACGACCTGTTCGAGGGGATCCACGGCCGCACCGCGCTCGCCACGGACATCGTGCTCTACGAGGACTTCCCGACGAGCTACATCGCCTACGCGCGCCGTAACCATCGCTGGATCCGCGGCGACTGGCAGCTGCTCCCCTGGCTGTGGCCCCGCGTCCCGGCGGCGGGCGGGCGGCGGCTGCCGAACCGCTTGCGCCTCGAGGATCGCTGGAAGCTCGCTGACAACCTCAGGCGCAGCCTCGTCGCGCCGGCCTTGTTCGTCCTGCTCGTGGCCTGCGCGTTCGGGCGATTCGGGCACCCTGCTGCGACGACTGGGGCGCTCGTCCTCGCGATCCTCGCGGGACCCCAGCTCTTTGCCACGGGGGCTCGGCGCGAGATCCTGGTGCGATCGACGATGAGGCTCGCGCTGTTGCCTCACGACGCGTGGGTCGCCGTCGACGCGACGGCGCGGGCGTTCGTCCGCATGGTGTTCACGCGCCGCAACCTCCTGCAATGGACGACGGCGGCCCACGTCGAGGCCACCGATCCCGCCCACGAACGCCTGGCTGCATGGAAGGAGATGGCTCCCGGGCCCATTGCGGCCGTCCTCGCCATCGGCTCCATCGCGGCCCTCGTGCACCCGCGATCGCTGATCGCGATCGCGCCGCTCGCGATCGCCTGGGTCCTCGCGCCGGAGCTGGCGCGGTGGTCACGCAGGCCCGTCGAGCGCAAGCCGCACGAGAGCCTCCGGGCCAAGGAGGTACGCGAGCTCCGGCTCCTCGCTCGGCGCACCTGGCACTTCTTCGAGGCGCACGTAGGACCGCACGATCAGTTTCTTCCGCCCGACAACGTCCAGCACGATCCGCGAGAACAGGTGGCGCACCGCACCTCGCCCACGAACATCGGCCTGTACCTCGTGTCGGTGCTCAGCGCCTTCGACCTCGGCTTCATCGGCATCCTGGAGCTTCCGCTGCTGCTCAAGAACACGCTCGACGCCATCGCCAGGCTCGAGCGCTACGGCGGCCACCTGCTCAACTGGTACGACACGCGGACGCTCGAACCGCTCTTGCCTCGATACGTCTCGACCGTCGACAGCGGCAACCTCGCCGGGTGCCTGCTCGTGCTCAAGCAGGCCTGCCTCCAGGCAGCCGAAGGTCCCGCGTGGCGGCGCGAGAGGTGGGACGGCTTCCGCGACGTGACGGAGCTGCTGCGCGACGCGACCGAGCGCCTGCACCTGCCGCGCGACTCGGGCCGCGCGCGCGTGCGCGAGCTGACGGACAAGGCGCTCGCGCTGGTGGCGCAGCCTCCGGACGCCGGCCAGGAGAGGGAGTGCCTGCAGCAGCTCGAGGCGATCCTCAACGACCTCGATGGCGTCCTGCTCGGCCTCATCGCGTCGCTCGGCCAGCGGCTCGACGTCGCCGCGCTCCACGAGCTGCGCGTCTGGCTCGACGCCGTCCACCGGCACGCGCGCGACGCGAGGCGGCAGATGCAAACGCTCTCGCCTTGGACGGAGCTGCTGGCGATGCCGGGCGCGCCCGCGGGAGAGGACCTGGGCGGGATCGGCTTCGGGCCCGTGCCGCGGCTGGCCGATCTACCCGCGCGGTGCGACGCGGCGCGCGGTGCGCTGGGCACGCTCGGCGCCTTCTCCTCTCCGGAGCAATCGGAGTGGCTCGGGCGCATGCGCGAGTCGCTCGCGAGCGCGGCCGAGGCGGCGCGCGGGCTCCGCGACGAGCTCTTGGAGCTGGCCGCTCGCGCCGACGCCGAGATCGAGAGGATGGACTTCCGGTTCCTGTTCGATCGCGAGCGAAAGCTCTTCCACATCGGCTACGACGTCACCGCCGACCGGCTCGATCCGAACCACTACGACCTGCTCGCCTCGGAGGCCCGCCTCGCGAGCTTCCTCGCGATCGTGAAGAAGGACGTGCCGGAGTCTCACTGGTATGCGCTCGGCAGGCCGCTGCGGCGCGTGGAGGGCAAGCCCGCGCTCCTTTCGTGGGGCGGGACGATGTTCGAGTATTTGATGCCGGCGCTGTTCATGCGGAGCCACGCGTCGACGCTGCTCGCGACGAGCTGCGAAGCCGCGGTGGACGCGCAGATGGCCTTCGCCACCGAGCACCACGTACCGTGGGGCGTCAGCGAGTGCGCCTACGCTCACGTCGACGCCCACGGCAGCTACCAGTACCGGAGCTTCGGCGTGCCCGTCGTCGCGCTGAAGCGCAGCCTCGACGACGAGCTCATCACCGCCCCCTACGCGAGCGTGCTCGCCCTGCGCGTCCGGCCGGACGCGGTGATCCAGAACCTGGAGCGGCTCACGAAGCTCGACATGCTGGGCCTCGACGGGATGTACGAGGCGGTCGACTTCCAGCGGCGACCCGACGAGCGTCCGTTCGCCGTCGTGCGCACGTACATGGCTCACCACCAGGGCATGAGCCTGGTCGCGATCGCCAATCTCCTGAAGGACGACGTTCACGTCCGGCGCTTCCACGCCGACCCGCTCGTGGCGAGCGGCGAGATCCTCCTCGACGAGGGGATCGCCGGCGGGACGGCGGTCGAATCGGAGATCGCGGCCCCGCACCGGCTGGCGCCCGAGCGGGCGGAGGAGGCGGCCCTGCCCACCTGGGCGGTGGCGGCCGAGCAGGGACCTTCGGCGTGGGTGCTCGGCAACGGCCAGCTCAGCTCGATGGTCACCGCGGCCTGCAGCGGCGGGCTTCGCTGGCGCGACATCGACATCACCCGGTGGGAGCCCGATCCCGCGGGCGAGACGTCCGGCTTCGGGCTGCACGCGCGCGACGAGGAGAACGGCCGCGTGTGGGCCGTGGCGCCGGTATCGGGGGGCACGGTCCGCGTCGTGTTCGCGGCGCACAAGGCCGAGCTGTTGTCGC
>DATIQP010000792.1:0-4037 GCA_035470765.1 Polyangiaceae bacterium
GGGCCGCTGGTGATACGGCCTGGAAGTTGGTAAGCAGGCTCCCCGACCCCCATGGCCGAACGCTCCAGCGCTGAGAAAAAAGAGAAAAAGGCCGAGGCCGAGAAGGACTCCGAGGAGAGCTCCGAGAAGAAGAGCTCGGAGGCGGAGGCAGACTCGGAGTCGGAGGCGGCTTCGGAGCCGGAGACGGACTCGGAGGCGGAGGCAGGCTCGGAGTCGGAGGCGGCTTCGGAGCCGGAGGCGGAGGCCAAGGCGGCGCCCAAGCCCAAGAAGAAGGCGGCGCCCAAGGCGAAGTCCGAGCCGGAAGAAAAGAAAGAGCCCGAAGAAGAGGCCGAGGCCGAGGACCGTTTGCTCGCGAAGGGCAACCCCCTGCGCTGGAAGCGCGGCGGCTTGACGGCGCTCGTCGGCGGCTTCGGAGCCTTCTTGCTCATGGCGCACAACGGGCAGCTGCGTTACGGCGTGCCGCTCGGTTTCCTCTTCATGCTCGTGGCGACTTGGGGCGTGCTCGACGTCGTCGGCTCGTTCGACGACGCGGGTGAGGCGACGGCGCTGACGCCGGGCCGCGTCACGCGGGCGCTCGTCGGCGTGGCGGGCTCGGGGCTCCTGTTCTGCGCGTCGATCATGGGCGGCCAGAGCGGCGCGCTCGTGCAGTGGGTGTGGGGCCTCGCCGTCACGCTCACGTTCCTGCTCCTCGTCGCCGCGGTCTTCAACCTCGGGGTCGCCCTCGGTCCCTGGGACAAGGACGAGAACGGCCTGGCGCGGCCGATCTGGAAGCGCCACGGCTTCTGGCTCGTGCTCATCGCCGCGGTCCTCTACCTGCCCGCGCTCGGCAGCTACTCGCTCTGGGATCCCTGGGAGACGCACTACGGCGAGGTCTCGCGGGAGATCCTCGCGCGGGACGACTGGATCTCGCTCTGGTGGGCGCAGGACGGCTGGTTCTGGTCCAAGCCGGTGCTGAACTTCTGGATCCAGGCGCTCGCGATGGCGTCGCTCGGCACTCACTTCCAGCCGGACAAGATGCTCATCGGCGCAGACGGCGGCCCTGGCGGGCACCCCGAGTGGGTCGTCCGCACGCCGAATTTCCTGCTCACCGTCCTCGGCCTGTACCTGCTCTACAAAGGCGTCGCGCGCGTCTTCGGGCGCCGTGCGGGGCTGCTCGGCGGCCTCGTGCTTGCCACGATGCCGGACTGGTACTTCCTCGCGCACCAGACCATGACGGACATGCCCTTCGTCGCGCCGATGTCCGGCGCGATGGGCTTGCTGATGCTCGGCCTGGCGACCGAAGAGGACAAGAAGGCCAGGCTCTTCGAGCTCCCGGCGTTCGGGCAGAAGTGGCGCATCTCGGCGTGGCACCTCGTCTTCGGCGCGATCGTGCTCGCCACGCTGCCGCAGATCCTCTACCTGCTCTCGCGCAACATCGAGCTCGTGCTGCACGGCGACGGCCCGAAGGGCTTCCGCCTCCACTGGGACGAGTTCAGGAGCGGCTCGGGGATGGGCAACTGCGGCCTGCCCGGAAACGAGGCCTGCAACCCGACGCACCCGGCCGCGATCCCGCACGCCGCCGGCATCCACCCGGACACGCTCAGCGGCTCGCTCCTGCGCCTCTTCGGCGGCTTCGAGCCGATCATCCAGGCGCTCGTCTGGAGCGCCGCGCTCGGCACGCTGCTCTACCTCAACTGGGGTGAGCGGCGCGTGCGGCGGCTCTACTACCTGGCCGCGTGGTTTCTGGCGGCCATCGCCACGATGGGCAAGGGCCCCGCCGGCTTCGGCCTGCCCGTGCTCGTGGGGCTCGCCTACGTCGGGACGACGAAGCGCTGGTGGGAGCTCACGCGCTTCGAGCTCGTGAGCGGGCTGCTCGTCATCCTGGTCGTGGCGATCCCCTGGTACGTGGCGATGTACGTCCGCCACGGCTCGCCGTTCACGGACCGGTTGATCTTCCACGACATGTTCAACCGCGCCTTCAGCCACGTGCACGACACGAACGAGGGCGACGACACGAGCTTCCGCTTCTACATCTGGCAGCTCGGCTACGCGCTCTTCCCGTGGACGGGCCTCGCACCGCTCGGCCTTTTGTGGTGGATGCGCAAGCCCGACACCGCGGGCAAGGACACCACGACGCTCGCGCGCAACGGCGCGGCGATCATGCTGGTGATGTGGTTCGTCTTCGCCTTCTCGCTCTTCTCCTTCATGGGGACGAAGTTCCACCACTACATCTTCCCCGCCGTCCCGCCGATCGCGATGCTCATCGGGATCGTGCTCGACGACATGCTCGGCAGGACCGACACGACAAGCCCGCGCTTCACGCTCGCCGGCGTCGGGCTCGCGGGCGGGCTGACGGCGGCCGTGGTGGCGCTCACCGCCAAGCTCGGAGGGAGCTTCTGGGGCGACAAGGGCGCGTCGTTCACGAGCACCGACAAGCTCGTGCTCGCCATCGGAGTCGCGCTCGTCCCGGTCGCGTGGCTCGTCGCGAAGCGCTTCGAGAAGCCGGCCTTCGTGCCCCTCCCCGAGGGTGCCGGCGCTCCCGAAGCGCCGACCGCGACGGAGCCCGGGACGCCGGTCGCGTCTCCCTACCGGGGCGGCTCGGCGCTCGGCAAAGACGAGCTCGAGGGCGCCGAACGCGAGCGCATCCAGACGCACGAGGCGCTCATGTGGGGCGGCGCGGCCGTCGCGGGGGCGCTCGTCCTGTTGCTCGTCGGGCGCGATCTCGACGCCAAGGGCGAGAGCGCCGACCAGCCCGGCGCGATCCGCCTGCTGCACCTCTTCACGTACAACTACCGGCGCCCGTGGCCCGACACGCTCGACTTCGGCGCGATCCTCTCGGCGATCGCGATCGTGGGCGCCGTGGTGATGGTGGTGCTCGCCGTGCGACGCCTCCGCCGCTGGGCAGTGCTTGGCATGTGCTCGCTCGCCTTCGTCGCCGCGCTCTGGGGGCTGGACGTCTACATGGTGCGGACCGCTCCGCACTGGGGCCAGCACGAGATCACCGAGGCGTACTACGCCGCACGCACCGGCCCCGACGAGCCGCTCGTCGCGTACCAGATGAACTGGAAGGGCGAGAACTTCTACACGGGCAACCACATCCCCGCGTTCGTCTCGAGCGGCTCGACCTTCACGCAGTGGGTGAAGCAGCAGAAGGAAAAGGGCACGAAGGTGATGTTCTTCGTGACCGAGCACACGCGGACGGGCGGGCTGCGGAGCGAGGTGGGCGCTCGCAGCTACAAGGAGATCACCGACAAGGCTCTCTGCAACAAGTTCGTGCTCGTTCGCGCGGAGCTGTGACTCCGATGGAAGTCTAGGGCACGGCGCTTCTCGCTCGCCGCGGGCCGGCGCGTCGCCGAGACGTGCGTCCGCGGGTTCTCGAAGGGCGATCGCGACGTACTGTACAGCTACACGTCAAAGTCACAGCGTTGAGGCTTGACGGGCCCGAGGCTCGAGGCCAAGGTGCGCGCCAACATGCGCTTGGCTTGGTCGTTCGTGGCGCTCTTGGTGACGGGTTGTGCCGCGCCGACGGGCTTCGGAAGTGACGGCGGGAACGCCGATGACGGCGGCGCCGGCGACGGTGGCAGCCTCTTCACCGAGGGCGGCGAAGGCGGCATGGGGTCCGACGGCGGCACCACGGTCCTCTACGCGCACACCAACACGACGCTCTACCAGCTCGACCCGGGCAACCTCGCCGCGCCCCTCGTGACGATCGGCGACTTCGACTGCATCGGCGGCCAGGGTCAGGCGACGTCGATGACGGACGTCGCGGTCGACAAGGACGGTGCGCTGTTCGCCGTCAGCCAGATCGCGGCCTATCCGCTCGCGATCCAGGGCGGCGTCGTGCACTGCAAGGCGACCTGGCTGCTCCCGTCGAACGCGGCGTTCTACGGCCTCACCTTCGCGCCGGAGAACACGGTCGCCGCCGCCGAGACGCTCGTCGCCGCCAACGACGCCGGTCAGATCTTCTCCATCGACTCGCAGGGCCAGACGACCTTGCTCGGCAACTTCGGCAAGGACACCAAGGGCAACACCTACCAGCTCTCGGGCGACATCGTCTT
>DATIQP010000793.1:0-3066 GCA_035470765.1 Polyangiaceae bacterium
TGGAGTTCCGCACCACCCGGGCGGACTACATCGGCTTCCGCTGCGCGGCGAGCGACTGAGGTCGCGGAGACAGAGGCAAACGCATGCGCATCGCACACTTCTCCGATCTGCACGTCCTGTCGCTGGAGGGCGTCGGCTTCCGGCGCTACCTCAACAAGCGCTTCACCGGCCTCGCCAACCTAGCCCTCCGGCGCGCGCCGCTCGAAGAGCTTTCGGGCCTCGCGCGCGCGGTGGGCGAGCGCGTCCCCGGCGAGTGGCGCCGCAAGGACGTCCACCGCGCCACCTACGTGCGCGCCGTGGCGCGGGAGGTGAGCCGCGTCGGTGTCGATCACGTCGCCATCACCGGTGATCTCACCAACCTCAGCCTCGAGGCCGAGTTCCTGGCCGCGCGCGACATCCTCGAGGGCGAGCTGCACCTCGAGCCGAGCGAGGTGAGCATCGTCCCGGGCAACCACGACGTCTACACGCGCGGCGCGCTGCGCGGCCGCCGATTCACGGAGTACTTCGCGGAGTACACGCGCGGCGACATCGACGTCGGCATCGACGTCGGCCCTGGCCACTTCCCCTACGTCAAGCTGCGCGGGCCGTGCGCGGTCATCGGGCTGTCCAGCGCCGTCCCGCGGCTGCCGTTCGTCGCCGCCGGCGAGATCGGCCTGCCGCAGCTCGAGGCGCTGTCGCGCGCGCTGGAGCACCCCGAGGTCCGCCGGCGCTTGCCCGTCATCCTCGTGCATCACCCGCCCGAGAGGCCGTCCGGCACCGTCAAGGCCGTCATGGAGAGCCTGCGCGACGGCGGGCGCCTCTACGAACGGCTCCGCGGCCTGGGGCGCGGTCTCGTCCTGCACGGGCACCTGCACCGGCGCAAGCAGCACCGCATCGTCACCGACGCAGGGTCGCTCCTCGTCGCGGGGGCCGCGAGCGCCTCGCTCCACCACGAGCAGGAAACGCGGATGAGCGGCTTCAACGTCTACGACATCGACGACGCCGGCGAGATCGCCCACATCGAGGCGCACGTGCTCGATCCGGTCTCGGGCCGGTTCCACCGCGAGCCGGTGCCGGAGGGGCGCTGGGAGTAGCGGGCCGCGATCCGGCGGACAAAATGACGAAGCGCCCGGCCGCGCAATGCGGCGGGCGCTCGCCAAGCCTTTTTTCGAGAGTGTTTCGAGAATTCGGTCTGGTCAGACCGCCGTCTCGCTGACCTTCGGCTGCTGCGTGCGCGTCACGTTGATCGCCTGAAGGCCTTTCGGCCCCTCCTTGATCTCGAACTCCACGACCTCGTCCTCGAACAGGCGACGGCGACCGTCCCCGTTGATCTGCGAGTAATGAACGAAGACGTCAGGACCCGAGTCTTGCTTGATGAAGCCCCAGCCCTTCTCGTCGTTGAACCACTTGACCCTGCCCACTGCCATCGGAATGCCTCCACTTCCACTAATGCCACTTCTACTTCCACACACGTCGTCACCTTCCGACTGCGATGACGACATGGACTCGACGGAATATTTCCGAAAAGTCGAGCGCGCACACTAGATAGCGGCGGCCGACTGGTCAAGCACACTTTCGCGCTTGGCGTTGCGCTGGCCCTCACGCGTGACCTTTCTCGCGTCGGGCGCGCCGCCGGAGGGAAATTTCTCCCGGCACGAAACTATTTCGGCGCCTTCTCGCTCTTGTCTAGCGCGTCGAGCTCGTCGAGGTTGGCCTTCACGCGCGGATCGGTGGGGTCGATCTTCTTCGCCGTCATCAAGGCGGCGCGGGCCTCGGCGCGCTTGCTCGGATCCTGCGCGAGCGCTGTGGCGAGGTTGATCCAGGCGCTCGCGAACTTGTCGTCGATCCGGATGGCCTCTCGGTACTGCGCGATCGCGTCGGCGCGGCGCCCGAGCAGCTGGTCCGCATAGCCCAGGTTGGTGTGGTACGACGGCCGCGACGCGTCGAGCGCGACGGCCCGCTGGAGCTCGCTGACCGCGCGCGGCAGCTGGTTCTGCGCCAGCAGCGCCGTGCCGAGGTCCGAGTGCGCGCGCGCGTCTCCATCGGCGAGGCGCGCCTGGATCTCGAACTCGCGCACCGCGTCGCCCACGCGCCCGAGCAACAGCAGCACGGTGCCGAGGTTGCCGTGGCGCGCGGCGCTTCCGGGGTCGAGCTCGGCGGCGCGGCGCAGCGGCGTGAGCGACTCCTCCTTCTTGCCGGTGGCGAGCAGCGCGACGCCGAGCGCCGACTGCACCTCCGGCGCGTCGGGCAGGAGCTGGACCGCCCTCTGGAGCGACGCGAGCGCGGCGTCGCCCTCGCCGAGCATGAGCAGCGCGCGCCCGAGCTCGGCGTGGGCGGGACCGAACGCCGCGTCCTGGGTGGCGCAGGCGCGCAGCTCGCGCACCGCGGCGACGACCTCCGGGTTGCCATTCGCAGCGCCGTAGTCGAGCGCCTGGCCGCTCTTCGCGATGCGCACGCGGGCCAGGCCGACCCGTGCGGCCACGCGCGTGGGCGCGGCGCGCTTGGCCGCCTGGTAGTGCCCCTCCGCGCCCGCCCAGTCGCCCTTCTCGAACGCATCGTCCCCCGCGCGCAGCTCGCGCGCCTCCGCGCTCGCATCGCCGGCCCCGAGCGGGATCGTCGTCGGCTTGGCCGGGGGAAACGGCTCCTCGGACGGCGGCGTGCTCGCGCCAGCCTCGGCGGCTGCGAGCGGCGCGCCCGCATCTTCGACCCGGACGGTCGTCGCCGTCGCCGGCGGCGGCGTCACCGTCTCCGGCGGCTTCGAGCCGGAGCTCTGGCCTCCGCAGGAGAGCGCCAGCACGAGGGGGAGCAGCTCAATCGCTCGCATGTCTCTTCACCAGCACCCAGGCGTGGGCCACGACGTCTCGCGCGGCCTCGGTGATCTTCGCGTCGCCCGAGCGGCTGCGCAAGGGCGAGAGGTCGGCGCTCGGCGCGTGGGCGTCGAGGAGCAGCTCGCACGCCGCGCGCACGGCCGCGGGGGCGCCGTCGTCGCGCGCGAGCGCGCGCACGTGATCGACGTACGAGCGGCCCCAGGACTCGTTCGGCGCGACGATGAGCGCGCCGTTGAGCGCCATCCCTGCCGCGCGCTTT